>CABQCM010000426.1 GCA_902462665.1 uncultured Oscillospiraceae bacterium
CCGGAAGCCCCGCCGGACGAAGCACCGCTGCGGGAGCCGCCCCTGCCGTGCCCGCCGAAAGATTTGACCGACGCTATGCCGCGGGCGGCTATCATGGCTTCCGCCAGCATGGAGCCGCCGGTATGTCCCACATTGATGCCCAGCGATGACATAAAGCTGTCGATCTTCTGAGATACTTTCAAAAAGCCGATAGCGCAGAGAAACCAGATAAAGATATTTCCCGTAACGCCCTCCCGGCCTATGGCATTTACCTGCTGCTGTACCTCGTCCTCCGTCACCGCAAAGGCAGGGACAGCAAAGAGGCTGGTAAAAACCAGCGCCAGCACAAAAACCAGCAGGATTTTTCGTGTTTTTCGCATTGAAATCACCTCCGGTCAAAGCGAAAGTGGATTGGATAAAAAGGTGCCGACCATACTGGTAAACAGCCGCAGACACCAGGCGTTCATGATCAATAAGAAGATTTGTCCGCCTAGCATCCGGCACCAGGACTTGAAGATTTCTGATGTAGTCTGCGACGCACCCATCGCAAAGGCAACCGGGGCGGTAAACACCAGCACGCCGAGCAGGACATACCTTTCGGCCGCTTCAAACAGCAGCTTGATATAATTCCATGCCATAATCAGCACCAGAATCAGGGCGATAATGGCAACCGCGCCGCTGGCACATACACCCAATATGGTGGTAATTGCCGAATTGAAGTTGGCAAAATCCAATGGCGGCAAAGAGGACGAAAGCACCCATTGATAAGGCGTTCCGCCGATTTTGAGAATAGTGCTCACAATCTCATCCGAGAAGTAGGCCAATAGAATAAAAAGCACCGAGCGGATGGACAGCTTTACCGGGTCTTCCGCCTCAAGCCCTGCGGCGAGGCCGTAGTTCCGGAAAAGCTGCCACGCCCAGTTTAAGAGAATCAGGCCGATTGCCAACGCCACAAAGATGTTATACATGGTCTGGGCTGCCGGGAAATACCGTAAAAATGTACTCATATCGCAGCCCAGTGCGCCTAAAACCGATGTGCTGATTAAATCCAGCCCATGCATGACCTGTTCCGCTATCCACGCCACAATCCCGTCTAATATGCCCACGGCATCACCTTCCTTTTGAATTCATAAGACGTTGGATTATAGGTACTTACGGGCTGCCCCATTTGCCGCCCGCAAAGAAGGGCGTGATGTAGCTGACGATGAAGCCCAAGCCGTTTAAAATCGCCCACGTGATGATAATCCGCTTGAGCCAGGCACGGGCCTCGTCCACTGTTTTACCGCTCTTGGAAAAATTCATCATCAGCAGCGCAATGGACGCCGTGACAACCGCCGCAATCGTGGAAATCAGCAGGATCTGGTTATAGACGTCCTTCATGATTTCTTCCGCTTTTTGCCACACGGTAGTCGCCGCAAAAGCCTGCTGAGAAAAGCACGCCAACATACACACCGTCAGAAACGTCATGTATAGGACACGGCTGTAATTGATATGCCTGCGGGGCTTACGCGGCGCTGAAACTGGTTTGTTTTTCAATGCGCAATCCTCCTTTGAAAATAAGTAAAGCCGCCCATAGAATGGACGGCCTGCCGGTCGGAAGCAGGAAGAAGGCAATAAAAAAACACCATTCGTCAAAATGGTGTTCTCACTGCCTGTTCCGGCTCTCGATACAATTTTCAGCATACTCATTTTAACATAGGGGGATTTACGCCTCAATCGCAAAACCGAGCCAATGTACTGCCAATTATCTGCCTTTTTCGTTCTCTGGGAAAAAATGCTCCAGAAGTTTTAAGCTGTCCTTGGAAGAATACCCCCACAGAATAGAAGAAAAGGCGTCAATCGCTTCTTTTTTCTTGCGGAAATAGGTGCGGTAGCTGATATCCCGAATATGCGGCTGAAGCTGCTCGATGATTTCTTCGGTGTTTTTGTACTGCTGTGGGGAAAGGTAGGTGTAGTACAGGATCCAGTAGTAGGTCTCACCAAACTTGTGCTTGTTCCGCAGCAGGTTGACGGCGTTTTCCATCAGCTTGAGCATTTTGTAGCTGCGTTCGATG
>CABQCM010000427.1 GCA_902462665.1 uncultured Oscillospiraceae bacterium
GAAACCAGGAGGTTGACCCGGTGCTTGGGCCGGAAATGCGCTCCACCGGCGAGGTGCTGGGGCTGGCCGCCGACTTTGGCGAGGCGTTCTACAAAGCGCAGGAAGCCACTCAGACCGTCCTGCCAACCGAAGGGGCCGCTCTCATCAGCGTATCCGACCGGGATAAGGACGAAGTCGTGGCCGTGGCCAGAGGGCTGGCCGAGTGCGGCTTCAAAATCATTGCCACCGGCGGCACCTGCGATGTGATTACCGCCGCGGGGATTGCGGCCGAGCGGGTTGCCAAAATCAACGAAGGTCGTCCCAATGTGCTCGATCTCATCACCAACAAAGAGGTCACGGTCATCGTCAACACCCCCAACGGCAAAAAGGGTGCAGTGGATGACAGCTACATCCGCAAGGCGGCCATCAAAAACCGCATCGCCTATATGACCACCATGGCCGCTGCTCAGGCGACCGTCGAGGGAATTCGTGCGGTCAAGGCATCGGGCACCCTGCCGGTCAAATCACTGCAGGAGTTCCACGCCGAGATTCGTTAACCGTTTCCTGTTCCCATAATAGGATGAAACTGCCGTCTCACGCTGTGGTGGGACGGCGGTTTTTTTATGGTATCCAGCGGGGGGGGCTTGTAAATTCCTAAAATATGCAAAAACGATACAATGATAAATTATACTTGACATAATTCGCCAGACATATTATTCTAATAAAGGATATCGTCTCTACTGGTTGAAGTAACTTGAAAGGGATGAGCGGATTGAACGAGACACAAAACGAACTCACAACGCCGCAGCGCCCGTTATGGCGGCGGCCGGTATTTTGGATTGCCGTAGGCGCGGCCGTTTTGCTGGCGGTGGTTATCGTTTGCCTTTTGCTCCGTGCGCGCGGCGGGGAATCTCTGCCTGCCGATACCGACAGTGCGGCGTCCTTTGAAGAAATCAGCAGTCTGCCGAGCCAGGACGAGCCCTCTCAGGCAGAGCCGGAGGCACAGAGTGTTCCCAACCCGTTGTCTCAAGCCGCGGCTGTTTCCTCTGCGCCGGCCAGCCGGACCCCTGCGCCCGTCACGACGTCGTCCCAGCCGCCCGCCGTTTCTTCAGCAGCGCCCGAGCGTCCCGCCTTTCCCATTCCCGACACCGTCCCGCTGGTCGATTCTCCGGTGGAGGTTGCCGGCGATGTATCCATGTGGGAAAGTAAAGATATTTCTAAATGGATCACCTATGCCGACGGCTGGATTTATTACTGTTCGGACGACTCCATGTTTTGCCGGGTTCGTGAGGATGGCTCCGACCAGCAGTCCATTTGCCGGGGAATTTCCTACGGGCCGAAAGTCGTTACGGAAAACGCTGTTTATTTTATGCACTGGGAGTCGCTTGGCGGAGGAAATTATCGTTACGGTATCGACCGAATTGATCTACGCGATTTTTCGAAAACTTTCTTCCCCACCACAGAGGAGGTCAACTGGATTTCGGTTTCGGGCGGGCGCATCGTTTACCGCTGCAATACCGACTCGTCACACTCGGGGGCGCTCTATGCGATGCGCATGGATGGGAGCGGCTGCAAGAAATTGACCGATCAATGCGACGAGTTTGTTCATGAGGGAACGCGCGTGTTCTTCACTGAGTGGGAGGACGCCTCCCGAAGGATGCTGTACTGCAACCTGGAAAGCGGCGTCATACAGCTTCTGCAGCTCAATGCAGAAAATCCAATTCCCCGGTTGCTCAAAGACGGGTGCCTCTATTTTACCATGCAGCATCCGACCGACATCGTGTTCAACCGGCACGAATGTCCCAATACCTGTCTTTACCGGCTGAAGCTGGAGGATTTTTCGATGACCAAAATCGTCGAACACGAAGGGGTCAACGGCATCTATGACGTTCAGCTTTGGGATGGCTGGCTGTATTATCAACGCGAAATCGGCCCGAATTATTACTCGCCTGTCTATACGCTTTACCGCTGCCGTCCCGATGGCGGGGAGAATACCTACTTATGCTCGTGCGGCTTGATGCAGCAGTATCTCATTGAAGAAAACCG
>CABQCM010000428.1 GCA_902462665.1 uncultured Oscillospiraceae bacterium
ACCGCAGCCAAAAATTTTAACGGATGAAACCTGGCTTGATGAGGAAACGATAACGCTCCCTCCACCGAAAAAGGCAGCTCGATTTTGTTCGTCAGTTCGGCTGGGATACCCAGGGTATGCGCTGCTTCGGCCTCCTGTCGCAAAGGTTCTATATCCAGCGTAGAGTAGAGATAGGCGTCGCATTCCTCCCAATCACAATCAATAGAAAGCTGGTCTACAATCTGGCGGTATTTCTCAATAGCACATCGGTTGGCGCGGGCATATTGCTCCGCTTTGCTTCGTCCAAATTGTTCTATCAACCTGCCGTAAATTAAGCCATGCTGTATCGTGACCTTGGCTGTGGTGTTTTTTGTTTGCCCGCTTCCTATGCGCCGTGCTTCCAACACAATGGCTTCTATCCCCTGTTCGCGCAGTAAGTAAGCGGTCAAAATGCCGGCAAGACCTCCACCGATCACCGCCACATCCACCTTCGTATCACCTTGCAGCGGGGGGCGCTTTGATATTGATGTCGTCTGACTCCAAATAGATTCCACAACTTATCACCTCGGTTATAGGGTGAACTGAAAAATGAAAAAATAAACGGAAACAGGCGCTTTTATTTTTATCCTCATCCCAAAAGCCTCGGAAGGTGATTTCCTTCCGAGGCTTTTGGGATGAGATACTATTTGATATCTTGTGAGGGCGAGTCGTTTGACTCTTGGGGTTTATGACACGCGCAATCGTCTTTTTTATTGATACATTTTTGACAAGAACCGCAGCAGCCAAATCCTTTCCGTCGGATGCGTCGAATTTTGCGAACGATAATCCACAGACATAAGGCAAGAATGATGCCCAATAATGCGATACCAACTGCCGTCCACTCCATTGATATTCAGCCTCCCACAAAAATTCGGCTAGCAATCTGAAAAAACAAGGTGGCGACCGACCAGGCAACAACCAGATGCATCCCTACCGAGGCTACGGTCCATTTTACCGAAGCCGTTTCCCGCCGAATGGTAGCTACCGTGGCAATGCAGGGAATATACAGCAGGCAGAAAATCATCAGCGCATAGGCGTTGACCGCCGTAAAACCCGATGCGCCGAGATATCCGGACAAGGCGTCCATACCGCTCTGAGAGGCGATGTTGCCGATACCATAAAGCACTCCCATGCTCGAGACCACCACCTCTTTGGCGGCGAGCCCCGAAATCAAAGCGACCACTACCTGCCAAATGCCGAGACCAGCGGGAGCCAGCAGCGGCGAAAGCCAGCGTCCTGCGATAGCCGCAAAGCTATCCGACATGCTTTCCACCATACCGTGCGGGCCGAAGTTCAACAAAAACCACAGCACGATGGAGGCAACAAAAATGGTGGTTCCGGCTTTGGTAAGATAATCCTTGACCTTTTCCCACACGTAGATGAAAATCGTACGTGTATTGGGTGTTTTGTACTCGGGCAGTTCAATGAGCAGGCTGTTTTCGGTTTTGGTCTTTCCCACACGGCTCATCACAAGAGCCACAGCAATCGCGACAAAAAGGCCGATGACGTACATGGAATAGGCGGCCAGCATCGCATATCGCCCGAAAAAGACCTGTGAAAAAAGCACATAGATAGGCAATCTGGCGCTGCAGGACATAAACGGCGTCACCAAAATCGTCTTGAGACGGTCGCGCGGGTCCTCCAAAGCGCGGGAGGCCATAACAGCCGGTACGGTACAGCCGAAACCGAGCAGCATGGGAATAAAAGCCCTGCCCGAGAGGCCGATGCGCCCCATAATCCCATCCATTACATAGGCAACGCGGGACATATAGCCGCTGTCCTCCAGCACCGCCAAGGCGAGAAATAAAATCATGATATTGGGAAGAAAGGTCAAAATTCCCCCCACTCCGGAAAGGATACCATCCACAACCAGAGAGGTAATTCCCCTGCCCGCCCCCACGGCGTTCAGCAGATTTTCGACCGAGCTGGACAGCCATTCCAGCCCAATCTCAAAATAGCCCTTAAGCCAATCCCCTACGGTAAAGGTCAGCAAAAAGACC
>CABQCM010000429.1 GCA_902462665.1 uncultured Oscillospiraceae bacterium
ACGACAGAACAGCCCGGCCGCGACAGCTGCAATCTGGCGGGGCTGACGCGAATTCCTCATCGATCTCATCCAAAAGGGCGTCGTCAATGGTGACTGGTTTCTCACTACCGTTGAGAATCAATGTGAATCTATCGTCATACAGATACACCGCCCGAAGGAAGATATTGATGATTCCCCGCTTGGTATTTTCATCATTGATGTCGCCCTTCTTCAGCGAATAGAGGTACGCTCTGATTTGGGGCGCAGTCAATATCACCTGTTTCCCCATCTCTATTGCCAGCTGTGCTTCCAGCTCTTCTTTTTCGTGCTGGCGCTTTTCAATCCGCTCGGTAATCATATCGGCGGCTTGCCCCTTCTCCAGCGCCTTCCAAAGATTTTCAATGGCGGTGTCTGCTTCCTGGATGGCAGCTTTGATTCGTTTAATTGAGGAGGTGTCTTGATCCGTTTTGCAGACATCTGCCACGGCGGAGGCGATCCGCTCAATGTTGCTGTCGGTCAACAACTTGCGGCATTCCAGTACCACATGATCCTCGATTTTCTCTTTGCCGATGACCTTCTTTTTGCATTTGCGGCGTTTGAAATTGTTGCAGGCATAATAGTGATACGCCTTGCCAGATTTGCCCGTGCCGCCGTAACCGGTCATCATCTCCCGACAATAGCCGCAAAATAGCTTTGTGGTGAGCAGGTACTCCTCCCGGCCTCTGGAACGGGCAGGAGCTTTTTTGTTGCGGTCGAGGATATGCTGTACCCGTTCAAAGAGCTCATCCTCAATGATGCGCGGCATTCCGCCCGGTGTTTCAGTTCCCTTGTAGATGTAGTAGCCGATATACCGCTTGTTCCGCAAAAGGCGGTGCAGACTGTTTTTGTTGAAAGCTTTTCCTTGGGAGGTTTTGATTTGTCTGGCATTGAGAGATTGGATAATCTCTGTCACAGTTTTACCGCTGGCATACTGTTCAAAAATCTCCCGGACGACCGCAGCTCCCTCCAAATCAATATGAAACCGTCGCTCTTCATCCGCACGGTATCCAAGCCCCGGATTGCTGCCGTTGCTCAGGCACTTCTCGGCATTGATGTCCATACCCCGGCGAATCTTTTGGGAAAGCTCCGCGGAGTAGTATTCAGCCATGCTTTCCAGAACGCCTTCCACCAGAATACCGCTGGCATCATCGCTGATGTTCTCCCGTGCGGAGATCACTCGCACACCGTTCTTTTTCAGTTTCGCCTTGTTGATGGCGCTGTCATATCGGTTGCGCGCAAAACGGTCAAGCTGGTAAACCAGAACACCTTCAAAAGTATGCTTGTCACTGTCGGCAATCATCCGCTGGAACTCGGCGCGACTGTCTGTTGTTCCGCTTTGCGCCCGGTCGATGTATTCACCAATCACGATATGCCCGTTGTTCTTGGCGAACTCATAACAGATTTGAAGCTGTCCCTCGATGGATTGCTCGGTCTGGATGTGGCTGGAGTAGCGCGCATAGATAACAACATTCATTGTTTCGCCTCCCCAAGCATTTGCAGCAGCGTTTCTTTAAGCCTTGCATTCATGGGGGATGTGGGGTCAAAGCACATCTCCACAAACTTCTGCATCTGGGGATCACTCTGCTGGATTTTAGGCTTGTACTCATACAGCTTGCCCTGAGGATTGTCCGTGCGTCCAAAAATATAGTCCATAGATACATCGAAGTAATCCGCATACCGGGTAAGTGTTTCAAATGTCGGCGAAGCCTGGTTGAGCTCATAGCGGTTCAGGCTGGATTGCTTGACGCCGACAATTTCGGCCATTTTAACCTGGGAAAGCTTAACACTTTCCCGCAGAGACCGCAATCTTTCTGCCACTTCTTTCAAGAGATACACCCCCATTCATCAATATCATTTTATCAGATATAAGAATAAAATTCAACCCTGTTTTAACATAATCATAAGAATAAAATACTGATATCGCATAGTTTTTAAGTGCCACGTTTTGAAGGGAAGCATATTGTCGCGCAAGCAATGCGTGTGGATAGCCACAC
>CABQCM010000430.1 GCA_902462665.1 uncultured Oscillospiraceae bacterium
TTCGATGTGGTCATGACGGTGGTCAGCACCCTGCCCGGCGAGCAGATTGAGCAATGCCGCCGCTTGTGCGAATCCATTGGCGTAGCCTTTCGGGTGCGGGAAATCATCACATAAAGAGCCAACGTCCGATGATACGAAACCGGCCCGGCTTGTTATGCGCTACATTAATAAGGAAGGAAGCTCTTTGCCGCGGCAGTGTGCAAAGACAGGGTAATGAAATATGACAGAGCTCACCCCACAATGGAAGCAATTCAAAAGCGGCACCGACATCCGGGGAATTGCCAGCGAAGGCGGCCCCGCGCCCATCAATTTAACCGACGAGGCGGTCGGCCGTATGGCTGACGGATTTATACTATGGCTTGCGCGCCGCAGCGGAAAACGCTGCGAACAGCTTGTCGTCTCCATCGGGCATGATTCCCGGCTGTCCGGCCCTCGCCTCAAAGCCTCGGTCATCGAGCGCCTAAACCGTGCGGGCTGTCGGGTGTTTGACTGCGGCCTGTCCTCTACCCCCGCCATGTTTCAATCGACCCACGCCCTTTCCTGCGACGGGGCAATCCAGTTAACCGCCAGCCACCATCCTTTTTATCGCAACGGGCTGAAATTTTTCACCCCCGACGGTGGTCTGGACGCGACGGACATCGAAGCAATCCTTATGGCCGCTCAAGATGGCCGCAGCCCGGACGCTATGCCGGGTGGCACCATCCAGACGGTCGAATTCATGCGCCAATACGCGGCCACGCTTCGGCAAATGATTTGTGACGGCGTGGGCGGCGCTCACCCTCTGAAAGGTTTCCATATTGTGGTGGACGCAGGCAACGGTGCGGGCGGCTTTTATGCGGGCGAGGTCCTCGCGCCCCTGGGGGCCGACGTCAGCGGCAGCCGGTATTTGGAACCCGACGGTATGTTTCCCAACCATATTCCCAATCCCGAGGATAAGGAGGCAATGGCCTCCATTCGTGAGGCAGTGCTGAACTCGCATGCCGACTTGGGAGTTATTTTCGACACCGACGTTGACAGGGCGGGCTGCGTGGACGCTCACGGGGACGAAATCAATCGCAACCGGCTGATTGCCCTGGCCTCGGCCATCGCGCTGGAGGGCCATGCCGGCGGTACCATTGTGACCGACTCGGTCACCTCCGACGGCGTACACGAATTTATTGAATCGGCTCTAGACGGTCGTCATCATCGTTTCCGCCGCGGCTATAAAAACGTCATCAATGAGGCCCAGCGTCTGTGCGCAGAAGGCATTGACTGCCCTTTGGCCATCGAAACCTCCGGCCATGCCGCTCTGCGGGAAAACTTTTTTCTCGACGACGGAGCCTATCTTATGACGCGCATCATCATTAAAATGGCTGTGCTGCGTCGTCAAGGCCGTGCGCTCGAAGACCTCATTGCCGGGCTGAAAACGCCGGTGGAAGAAGCCGAGGCCCGGCTGTCTCTGTCGGGAGACGATTTCGCCGCCTACGGCCAGCGTATCATCGACGATCTGGCCGATTTTGCCCAGCGGCATCCGGGACTGACTCTCGCGCCCGACAACCGGGAGGGCGTGCGAGTCTGCTGCAGTCCCGATGTGGGCGGCGGCTGGTTTTTGCTCCGTATGAGCGTGCATGACCCCATTATGCCCTGCAATTTGGAAAGCGACCACGCCGGCGGAGTGGCTCAGATGGCCTCGCTGCTGGAGCGATTTCTCGCCTCTTATGAGCGATTGGATTCCTCTCCCCTACGGGTTCTAACGCAGGAATAACCGCTTTCATAACTACGCCCGCCGTCTCCGGCGGGCTGTTTTGTTGGATGGTGCAAAATTCGATGCATCTCATGTTGCCCTGTCCCCCTCCAGCATCGACAAATCGGTGGAAATTCTGTCACAATTTGATCAATTTCCCCTTTACTTTAGTTTGGTAACATGATACAATGATTACACATAAATTTGCGCCGGAGGGCGTAATTTGACAAAATGGAGGAAAAAAGATGAAACGTATCGTATCCCTTCTGCTCTGCGCGCTGACGCTGG
>CABQCM010000431.1 GCA_902462665.1 uncultured Oscillospiraceae bacterium
TTTACGACAAGTTCATATTTTTTTCACACTATATGCGCAAATCGCATAGAAAACAATTCTAAAAAAGCGTATCTATTGTGATGATGATACAATATGCGAAATAGAGAGCTGTCACGAGAGGGAAAACGCAACAATCGCAGTGCCGGAAAGCTCGTATATCACTGTAAGGCCAACAAAATATTGCGGGATGAAAGCGAGTGCTGCACAGTATTTCTCTGCCGGTTCTCATCATGCAAAAAGCTCCGGCTATTCAGCCGGAGCTTTTGAAAGCAGAGAATAGGCTTACTGCGCTTCCCGGACAAAGCCTTGCCCGGATTGACGAACGAGAGCCAAGAAGGTGTTGACGTCGACATACTGAACCGTACAGTCAGGATGGTTTTCCTTGATATACTGATCGTACGTTTCCACCATTTTCTTAATGCCCGACGGCGTGGTATAATTTGTGCCAGGGTTGCAGAATTCAAAGGCGCAGAAATTATATCCGTTGGAGAACATTTGCCGCATTTGTGTTTGGAACATGGATTCGCAGCGGGCCGCGTCGGTGTCCCCCGCGATTCCCAGCATCCGCAGGTAAGGCGTGCCCTGATAAACTTGAAGATCATGGGCGCCTGCCGTGCTGTTTTGCAGGAAGTTGCCCGACGGAGTGAGGGGGCCGATGGCTTCCATAGCCGCAGGCTCCAACGCGGTGAACCCGTTGATAATACGGGTGGTCACATCAATATGGAACCGCTCAAAGTAGGGCTTTGCATACTTCAGATATTGGTCGATGCCAGTGGGTAGGGTACGGGTGATGGGGTCGGCCTCTTTCCCCACGAAACCTTGCACCAGCGCGCTCTGGTTGATATAGGTCATCCCCTCGGCGGCAATGATGTAATCATTGTCGGTGCGGTTTTCGTACATAAAGTCCATGATCATGGGGATGCGGTCCGCCAGATTGACGTTGAAGCTGAAGGTGTAGGGGATTTCCCCATGAGCAGAATCGGTCCAGACCTCTCTGGCTCTTGCTTTTAGCCAGGGCGAGCAATCGTAATCGCCCGCGTAGGGCAGGGTGTAATAGAACACGTCGGAGTCAAAGGAGATATTTTTGGCTGGGGCGTTGGGCGTAGGCTCTACCACGCATTCATAGTTGGTATAAAGCGAGCCGTTGCTCATCCAGCAGGGATGGGCCGCGTCAGCCTCAATGCCGCAGTTATATGCCGTCGTTGTTTCAACAAACTGCCATTCGAGACGGGGCGGGTCAAGCGCATACTGTGTGCTTGCGGTATTGCAGTGGGTGGTGTATTTGATATGCCATGGCGGGAAGCCGATGACCGTGCCAAAGGTGCCTCCGGCAAGGTCATAACGCTTCTTGAGAAGCTTATGCAACGTCTCCTTGTCCGCGCCAAGCGGCTGACCCGGGTCGTCGCTGGGAGCTTCCAACCCATACGAGGTCAAATCGAAGAAGAAGCACTGTTTGGAAATGAAATAGTCCTGGTTTGGCAGACCGCAGGTATTGGCGCTGGTCGCGTCCGGCCACGTGTACAGCGGATTGGACGGCACTGCCGGCGCGCCGTCCACCGTGTAGGCCAGCAGCTCGATATTGCAGTAGGGCAGATAGTTTTCGATTGCCCATAGGTAAGCGTCGCATTTGGCGCTGCCCGAGCTGTCGATGTCGGTACCGGCGATTTTTTGGCCCAAAGCCGCATCGCGGAACTTGCCGACCAAGCTCTGCTTTACCGGAATGTTATACTCTTTGGTCAGAATCTGATACAGCGTTCCCTCTTCCTCGCTGTAGCGTACCGGCACAGGGCGTTCCAACGCGCAGATGGTCGAAGCAACGTTGGCCGTCGAGGGAACCTCTGGATCCCACTCAATAATGCCGTAGGCCTTAAGGAAAGGGGCGAAGGTATCCAGCACATCGGCTGTGGTAGACAGCCGTACTTCGTTCATTCCCGCATAGGTACGCCCCTCCTGGCGCATGTATTTGAGCCAGAATGGATCGGTGGAATCCAAATCCAACGCGACCGCCAC
>CABQCM010000432.1 GCA_902462665.1 uncultured Oscillospiraceae bacterium
GCCCGGGTCAAGCACTTCGGTCCGCTTGTGGTGAGCATTGATACGGTGGGAGGCAATCTGTTTCGCGATCGTCGCCAGGAAATTGACGCCATGCGCGAAGCGGTAGCCGGTAGTGTCAAACCTCAGGTTCACTTTATGAAATAACCCGCCGCGCGGGCAAAGGAGAGAATACGATGACCATTCAGGAAGAAAGTTTGCAGCTTCACTATGACAAAAAAGGAAAGATTGAGGTTGTGCCCACCGTTGCGGTGGAGGACAGCCGGGATCTTTCTCTTGCTTATACGCCGGGCGTTGCCGAGCCCTGTCTGCGGATTCAGGAAAACCCGGAATTGAGTTTTTCCCTGACCCGCCGGTGGAATCTGGTCGCCGTGGTAACCGACGGTTCGGCTGTGCTTGGTCTGGGCGATATTGGTCCAGAGGCCGGTATGCCGGTTATGGAGGGCAAATGCGTCCTTTTTAAGGCGTTTGGCGACGTGGATGCTTTCCCGCTGTGCGTCAAAAGCCAGGATGTGGACGACATTGTCAACACGGTGCGTCTCATTTCGGGGAGCTTCGGCGGCGTGAATCTGGAGGATATTGCCGCGCCGCGCTGCTTCGAGATTGAAAGGAAGCTCAAGGAGTGCTGTGATATCCCCATTTTCCACGATGACCAGCATGGTACGGCCGTCGTGGCCACCGCAGCGATGCTCAATGCTTTGCGCGTGGTTGGAAAGTCGATATCGGACATTTCGGTGGTGCTGAACGGTGCAGGGGCGGCGGGCGTCGCGATTGCAAAGATGCTGCTCAAGGCAGGAGTGAAGCATTTGCTGTTGTGCGATCGCAAGGGGATCCTCAGCCCGCGCACCATGGCCAGCGCCAAGGCGTAGCTCAAGGGCGCGGATGTTTTCCTTGGCGTGTCTGCTCCCGGATGCGTTACGCAGGAGATGGTGCGCTCCATGGCGGAGAATCCCATTTTGTTCCCCATGGCGAACCCGGTTCCTGAAATCATGCCGGAGGAAGCCATTGCAGCAGGGGCTGCGGTCGTCGGCACCGGGCGTAGTGATTTTGCAAATCAGATTAATAATGTTCTCGTTTTTCCCGGCATCTTCCGCGGCGCGCTGGATGTGCGGGCGCGGGATATTAACGACGAGATGAAAATGGCGGCGGCTGAGGCGATTGCTTCTTTAATCAGCGAGGAAGAGTTGTCGGCAGACTACGTCATTCCCGCGGCGTTTGATAAGCGGGTAGGGCCTGCTGTGGCAAAAGCGGTGGCTGAGGCGGCAAGGAAAAGCGGGGTAGCGAGAAATTGAATCAGGCGATTTTGTTTGATCTTGACGGTACCTTGGCCAATACCATAGCCGACATTCGTTCGGCTGTCAACTACGCGCTGCACGTCTACGATTATCCTGAGCGCACCTTAGAGCAGATACGCCAGTACGTTGGCACCGGCTCGCGCGATCTCATTCGCAAATCGCTTCCCATGGACGTGCAAGTTGATGAAGTGATTGACCGGGTTCATAAGACCTATCTGGAGCGTTATTATGAATATTACTTGGTCGAGACGAAGCCGTACGAGGGGCTGCCCGAGCTGATTCATCGTTTGGCAGGGGAAGGGATTGCCCTTGGCGTGGTAACCAACAAACCAGACGCACACGCGCATAAAGTGGTAGAACGCTTTTTTGACAATGATTTTGAGGTTATTCTAGGTACGAGCGACGCTTTTCCCACAAAGCCCCATCCCGCCATGGCCCTGCACGCGATTGAGCGGCTGTCTGCCGATGCGAAACAAACCTTGTTTGTGGGAGATTCGGACGTGGATATTCAAACGGCCCGCAACGCTGGGCTTCCGGGGATTATTGTGACCTGGGGATTTTGCACTTTGGATGAGCTAAAGGAAAATGGCGCCGAGCATCTGGTGGATACTCCCGCAGCTTTGGAAGCTAAAATTCGCGAGTTGCTGCGTCGGTAGTGATCGATTTTGCACTGTCATTGCTTGCTTTTGTTACCATAACTTGTGGCTTGCC
>CABQCM010000433.1 GCA_902462665.1 uncultured Oscillospiraceae bacterium
GAAGGTAATGGCTGTATCCGGCGAGGCTGTCGTTTTTCACGCCGAAGCCCCCGGTGCCCGCCGTACCGAAAGCAGTACACAAACTGTCGAAAAGCGGCATCCCCCCGGCAAGAAGGAAACCGATGCACAGCACCGTCAGCGCAATGTAAATGCCATATAAAATTTTAGCGGTCTGACTGATTTTGGGCACCAGCTTACCAACCGACGGGCCGGGACTTTCCGCCCGCATCACGTGCAGGGCAAAGCCGTTGCCCCGACGGGAGGGCTCCAACGCCATCAGAAAAACCAGAATTCCCATGCCGCCCAACCAATGGGTGAAGCTCCGCCAGAAAAGCAAGCCCCGGCTGAGCGACTCGACGTCGGTCAAAATCGACGCGCCGGTGGTCGTAAAGCCGGATACCGTCTCAAAAAAGCTGTCTACCAGACTGGGAATCTCCCGGCTGAGATAAAAGGGAAGCGCGCCGAACAGCGACAACATCACCCAAGCAAGCGCCACCAGGACGAGCCCTTCCTTCGCATAAAGAACATGCGCGTACCGGCGGCAAAGCGCCCATAGCAGCAACCCGGCCGCCAGCGCCAACGCCATGGACATCAGCAGCGCGGTGAACGCCCCAGTCTCTCCAAAAAGCAGCGAGACGGCAGCGGGCGGAATCAAAAAAGCCGCTTCCAGCATGAGCAAAATTCCGAGATAACGGCCGATAATCTTGTAGTTCATTTCATTTCTCTCCATACCATGGCCGAAGCGGCCGGTTGCCGCAGCTCATTTGAGAATACGGCAAATCTATATTGTGACCGACAGCGCACCCGTCGACAGCGGAAAGTACCGCTCGTCTTGGGAACCAATTAAGCAAAAATATCGTTCAAATCGTATATCGCCTGTTTGGCGGTGGTAACCACGATGACCGTGTCCCCCTGCTCAAAGACATCCCCGCCACCGGGGATAATGGTTTTGCTGCCATGGGTAATACAGGCGATGAGAATGTTGGGCCTCAGACGAATCTCTGCGAGAGGAACGCCCTGATTCTTTGTCGCCGCGCCGACTCGGAACTCCAATGCCTCCGCACGACCTCCCACGATATAATGCAGCGCCTGCACCGAGCCGCCGGTGGTATTTTCCATCGCCCGCACATAGCGCACAATGTCCGAGCAGGTCAGCTGTTTGGGGTTGATAAAGGTATCCACACCCAGATGCTGAAACGTTTCGATGTATTCCGACCGATTGATCTTGGCAATGACCTTGGGAACCCCCTTTTGCACAGCAAACAGGGAAATAATCAGGTTTTCTTCATCAATGTCCGTCAGCGTGACCACCGCGTCGGTCTTGTCAATCCCTTCCTCGGCCAGCACTTCCTGCCGGGTTCCGTCCGCCTCAATGATGGTTGCCTTGGGCAGCATCGTCGATAACGTGACACAGCGCTCAGGGTCCTGCTCGATAATTTTGACTCCAACGCCGCTGGCCAGAAGCCGGCTGGCCAGATAAAAGGCGCTGCGGCTGCCCCCAATGATGAGCACCTGACGAATGCGCTCGCGCATCAACCCCAGATTTTTAATCAGCTGCGTGAGATATTTGCTGTCGGCGGTGACATAAATATTGTCGCCCTCTTCCAAAATAAAGCCGCCGGACGGAATATGGGCAGCGTTGTCCCGTTCGACAGCGCAAACCAGCACCCGCACCTTGACCAGCTCGTAAAGCTCCGACAACGGTCGACCGCACAGCACCGAGTCCTTGGTAATTTTAATCTCGACAATTTCCACCCGTCCCTTGGCAAAACGGTCTCGTTTGAGAAAGGATGGAAAACGCAAAAGATGAAAGATCTCCCTTGCGGTTTCCTGTTCGGGGTTAAACGTCATGGACAGGCCCATCTCATCCTTCAAAAAGCCAAGCTGATTGGCATATTCCGGACTTCTGACCCGCGCAATAGTATGGATATTGGCCATTTTGTTGGCCATCATACAGCACAAAATATTAATCTCATCGCTGCTGGTCGCGGCAATC
>CABQCM010000434.1 GCA_902462665.1 uncultured Oscillospiraceae bacterium
TAAGAATTGTACAGTTGCGAATAGACAAACCGCTTTGCCCGCGCGAAAAATGGTTCTTCGTGCAGCTTCACACGAAGCAGCTTTGCATGAACACGGCAAAGTCTGTAAAACTCCATCATGTGCTTGCTGGAATAATAGCAGCCATAGGTAAAGCATTCGCTGTTGTCCCCGTAGTCATGTGGACTTATAAGATCACAGTAACACGCCAGTGCGCTTTCGGCTGCTTCATAGGTATCGTCCATGCTGCACTCCAGATGGCGCATAGAGTTCACATTTTCCGGGGCGGCTTCGTATGCCAGGCATGCAAACTGCAGGCATGTGATGCTGTATGGCAACTCATCTAACGTATTTTCTTCAATTTCAAACATTGTTTCCACCCACTTACAAAAACGGCACAAGAGCTTTCGCAGCGCTGGGAACCGATATGGCTTTCTCAGCGGTACATTGTATCCTTTGAAGCATATCAGCCAGCTGCTCCACACCGTCTTGAAGATCGTCAATATCGCTTTCATCAAATTGAGAGAAATCCAGATCGCCGATGGAAACGGACTTTCCCCGTAAAAGCGGAATGAGAAAGTAATCACGCAGATGCGGACTGATCTCGGTAAAAAAGTCTTCTGCCTCGCAGGATGCAAGCGCATTGACGTTTTTTTGCAAGATAGAATAATCAAGTTCTGACTTCATACAATCACGCTCCAAAAGGCACGGCATTCAAGACAGGCTTTTAATCCCGTGCGGTGTTAAGATGTTGATTCTAAGATGATTGCTTTTTTTGTTGTGCTGATATATCATTTGGGAAGCATTTGGATCCTGCTGTGGCGCTGAAGTTACTGTGATCGTTTCCTCTGGCTGCATATAACCCTTGATCACATGCGGCGCCTCGCCTCCGGCATAGCCATTGACCATGCCGGAACCGGCGATCAGACCGACCTGCCCTACCTTGAGCGGCAGAAGAGGCTGCTTGTCCATCCGGTCTAACACATTCTCCTCCCGGTACAGTTTTTTGCACAGCGCAGAGGACTCCAGCTGTCTGGCCAATTCCACTTCGTTGAAAACAGAACCATAAAATATCTGGACTTTCGCCGTGGCCGGAGGCAGTGCATAGCTTTCAGGGGGGAGTTCATCAAGTGTAGGGATTTGCTCCAATATTTCCACACGGCTCAAAAAGGCAGGAGCCAGCCTGGAACCATCTTTCCTGGGAATCCGGCATCCCAGCACGGCAATCTGATGAAACTTTGTGAACTCTTTGCCACAAAAGCGGTACACGGACAGTTTTTCGAAGTTATCACATAGTACACGGGCGATATCCGGAGTCAGGCGGTAATATGGAATGATGTAAATCAAAACTCCATGTTCCGCTAAATGTGGTATCGTCTCAATGAGAAAACGGCGTTCCTCCCGGGTCCGTGTACCGTTGGCTCCTATCGTTGAAAGATACGGCGGATTCAGGTAAAGCAGTTGGAACGCATTATGACTGATACGGGAATAAAAATAGCTGCCCATCGCCACGCGCTCCAGATGCTCACAGGCTTGGCGTGCTCTGGAATCGTCCAGTTCTACGCCAAACGTATGGCAGTTTTGCCCTTGGGCAATCCGTTCCAGCGCAAGGCCTTCACCGCAGCAGGGATCAAGCAGATTTATCTTAGAATTCTCGGGAAATACCAGTGCTTGCGATAAATATGCCACATGTGCCGGATCTGTGGGATAGTACCCAATCTTGGCAAGATTCGCCAGATGGCCCAACGCGGCGGAAAGGCTGTCATCTTTGATTGGAAGCAGGTCGGCAAACTTTAAAACGCCAGTCAGCATCGGCGTATAATCCGGCGCCATAATTGGAAAATGGCGGACGGAGCAGACCAGTTTTTGCGATGCTGACGCCAACTCTTCCTGGCCGATTTCCAGAAGAGAAAGTCTGCTGCTATTCAAAAGGCTGCAGAGCTTTTCTTTTCCGCGCACGATGGAATCATGAACGGGGCGGGCTGTT
>CABQCM010000435.1 GCA_902462665.1 uncultured Oscillospiraceae bacterium
CGGTCGATACCGACATGGCTTCGAAAGGCCGAGAGAACCATATCCAAGGTCAGCGCCGCGCCTTCCATGACGGAACGCATAATGTCGTCGAGCGTGTGCTCCAGCGTCAGCCCCAGGAAAGCGCCTCGTGCCTGCGGGTCCCAGTAGGGGCTGCGTTCCCCAATCAGATGCGGCAGGAAAATAAGCCCTTTGGCCCCGGCAGGAGAACGCTGCACTGCCTCTTCCACCCGATCGTACACGCTCTTTCCTTCCGCTTCCGCCGCAGCCTTCTCGCCGCCGCAAAGACGGGATACCGCCCAGCTCAGCGAACCGCCGCCGCTTTGAATGGTGCCGCAGGGCATCACATATCCTGGGACAACGTGAGCGAAATTGACCGTGGTCATCCCCTCGTCGCTGACCGGAACTCGCGAGGCCATGGAAATCCACGATGAGGTGCCCATGCAGCTATTGGCGATCCCTTCGCGCACGCAGCCGGTGCCGACTGCCGCGCAAGGGCCGTCTCCGCCGCCGCAGACCACCGGCGTACCCGCTATCAAGCCGGTCTGTCTTGCCGCCTCGGGGGTAACAGAGCCGACTACAGCGGTCGAAGGCAGGATTTCAGGCATTTTATCCTTTGCCAAGCCGAAAAGAGAAAGCATATCGTCCGACCAGCGGCGATGATTCAGGTCATACAGACAGGTGGCGCTGGCATCCGAGCAATCGGTAACAAAGCGGCCGGTCAGGCGGTAAAGAATGTAGTCCTTCGCGTTGAGCACAACCGCTGTCTTTTGATAAACCTCCGGCTCGTTGTCTTTGATCCACCGGAGCTTAAAAGCGCTGTAGGAGGGGCTGATTCGGTGACCAGTAATGCGATAGAAATCCGCTTCCTTCATTTGAGCGCGCACGCGGTTTTCCTGCTCGGATGAGCGCATATCAGCCCAAATAACCGCGTCGCGCAAAGGAACGCCGTCCGCATCCAGACACAGACAACCCATCATCTGGCCGCTGAAGGAGACCGCCTCAATTTCGGCGGGATTCACCAGAGCGCTGAGCTCTTCGGTGGTGCTACGCACCGCCTCCCACCAGTCGCCGGCACGCTGTTCGGCCCAGTTGCCATGGGTTACCAGCAGATCGTAAGCGTGCACTCGACTGGCGACCAGCTCGCCGCCGGTAGTGTACAGGGTAGCCTTGTTGCCCGAGGTTCCCAGGTCATGTGCGAGTAAATATGGCATAACCATCTTCCTTTGTTAAAATTTAATCACCATTTTCATCATGGGTTCCCGGCGCTCGATTTTTTCAAAAGCTTGATCAATGTCGGCAAAATCAAAAACATGAGAGACGTAGTCGGCCGGATTGAGAACGCCCAGGCGAATCCAGTTCACAATCTGACCGTGCGCCTGTGACTCGGCAATTTTGGAGGGGAATTGATTGAATTGCAGCGTCCAGTTGTAGGGACAGCAGCTCCAGTCGATGGAGGCGTTGTTCTGCTCCGAAATACCATAAACACAGACCTTTGCCCCCGGCTTGATGATAGAAAGCCCGGTATTGATAAAACCGGGAACTCCCACCGCATCCAGAGCAAAATCCACCCCCTCGGGGCAAAGGGCGCGTACCGCGCTGGCGACATCCTCCTTGGCGGGATTGATTACCGCGTCGGCGCCGCGCTTTCGGGCAAGCTCAAGCTTTTCATCCGACAAATCCATCGCAATAATCGGGCCCATGCCGGTCAGCCGGGCAAACTGAACAAAGCTGAGTCCCACCGGGCCAAGCCCTAACACAGCAATGCTTTTGTTGGCCTCAAAGCCGAAGGTTTTCATCGTGCTGAGCACCTCGCGGAAGGTGATAATCATCGCCGACGATACTGGATCGAAATCTCCGGGCAGGATGTTTTGACCCCAGGCGAATTCATCCGGCACTAGCCCATCGTCCTGCATAGCCTTCGCATCGGTAACGACGTTGTATTCCGAATACGTTCCCCAGGCGCTGGAATAGCCTTTGGGAAC
>CABQCM010000436.1 GCA_902462665.1 uncultured Oscillospiraceae bacterium
CGCAGCTTGGTGCCGCCTCGGTCGTATACCAACATTCTCGAGGTCGAGGCGGACAGCACCGGGGAAGAATAGCCGTGCTGCCGTTCCAGCACCTTATACCCGTCGTTTTTATACAGCAGTAGGCTGGTATCGGTGAGTACGGCAATGCTGTTTCCCACCGTCGCAATGCTCTGATCGGTCGTGGCGCCAATATCCTGCGGAAATCCATTTCCCGTACCAAACCCGGCCGTCGCGGTTTCAACCAGCTCAATCAGCCCCGCCGGGGCAAGGGAATTTACCAGTATGACGCTCACCAGCACCACGGCGACGGCGGAGATCAACGCTATCAAACCCGCACGCTTTCGCCCGGCTCCCCCGCGAATCACCCGATATTGCGTAGGCTCTTCCGGCTCAGGCCGGCGGCGGGACGGCGCTGTCACCGGCGGCGGAGCGGCTTGGGCTGGACGGCGGGGCGACGTTCCACGCTTAGGCGGCACGGAATGCTCAACGTTTTCCGGTTGGTCAAAGCCCTCCTGCCTCACCGGAATAACGAGGTCTGGAGCCCGATCAAAGGACGCAGCCTCCCGTCTGGCCTGCTTTTGCCGGCGACGCCTCTCCTCCACCTGCTGCGCCTTTTCGCGGTTCATCGGGCGGGAAACCACCCGGGCGCGCGCGCGCGATACTTTGGGGCGTTCGGGTTTGTCTGCCACCGTTTACCCTCTCCTTTCAACTTATGCGGCGATCGCGCCGCATAAAACCGCTGTCTCATCGAACATCAGCCAACAACGATCCCGGCCGGCAGAGCAACGCCACAGTGCGCGCGTGCTCGGTTCGTTTCATTACGCAAAACAAAATTCAGCCAGCCGTATGCCATACCAGACGGGGCCCGTCCGCCTGCGGCGCTATTCTACCCTTTTCGGTCAGATACGCAAGATAAGCGCGCACGGCGCTGCCCACCAGAGCATACTGCGTCATGTCCATCGTCAGGCAATAGTGTGCAAATACATCCGCCAGCAGCTCGTCGAACGTCTGCGGTTCACGGCAGGTCTCGCACAAGAAATCACAAATTTCCTCAATCGCCTCGCGGTTGAGACGAATCAGGCCAGAAAGCTGCCGGGCGGCGGGAGCGTGGGAGGGAACATACCACTGGGCTGGAATGCTTTCGAGCTTATCCAGGGTTTCCAGATAGGGGGCCACCGCATACAGATAAAAGACGTGGTATTTTTTCAGCGCCGTCTCACCGCAGACGCTGTCCGCCGCGTAGAACACCCCATCGTTGGTCAAAAAGCCGGTCATACAGGGCGTATGCCCCGGCAGTGGAACCGCTGTCAAACCATCGGGCAAATCGCTTGGTTTTAAGGTTTGTGCCTCGGATTCCTCCGCCAGCAAAAAACGGTTGCGCAGCGCTTTGGGCGGCGCAGCACCATAAAGGAAGGCAGGCTCGAGCTCGGGATTGGTCACAAACACCTGCTCGGCGCCGGGGGCATAAATTGCGCAGCCCGTACGCTCCTGCAGCAGACGGTTACCGCCGATGTGGTCGGCATGAAAATGGGTGTTGTACACCGCACGCAAGCGCCATCCCTGCCCATCCAGAATTTTGAGAATGCGCTTGCCCGCATCCTTATTGTTGCCGCTGTCGATGAGCACCACCTCGTCCGGGGCAACCTTGACGACGCCGATTTGGGACGGGCATTCAATCACGTAAGCCGTATCGGTCAATGGAACCAAATCAAACATGCTCTGCCTCCTGATGATACCGGGGCGTCTCCCCAGTCAAAAAATCCTCATAAAAAACCCGGTTGAGAAACAGCCCCTGCGCCGGTGCGGTCGGCCCGGCAGCCGAGCGATCGCGCGCCGCAAGCATGCGGGGAATATCCTCGGCGGAAAAACGGCCAAAGGCCACCTGAAGCAGCGTGCCGGCCATGATGCGCACCATATTGTACAGAAAACCGTCCGCCTCGACCGAAAAGACGACCGTGTCCCCTTGCCGCACAA
>CABQCM010000437.1 GCA_902462665.1 uncultured Oscillospiraceae bacterium
CCACGCCGTGGGTGTCAAAATTGCGGTTGACCAGCCCTTGAATGCAGACGGCCAGCCGGGTCAAATCGTGGCTGCGGCCATCGGAGCCAACCAGAGACTTGGCCGAGATGACATAAAGATTTCCTTTTTCCAGCCCGACCGGGTCGACCCAGATCTTGTCCATAGAATTTTCCTCCCTTACCGGGAAAATTGAAATCAGCTTGACCGAATACTGCAAAATCAGCAGCGCGTCCGCGCTGTCAACCTTGCTGTCGGCGTTAACGTCGCCGGCGGTCAGGCTATCCCCGGTCAGCTCGGTCAGTTGGACCGAGTGCTGTAAAGCGACCAGCGCGTCCGACGCGTTGATGTCGAGGTCGCTGTTGAGATCGCCCAGCAACATTTTTTCCATACTGGCCGTGGTTGGAATGACAATCGCGCCCAGCAGCAGTGCCAGCATGACCAGCACCGATATGAATTTTCGCATGGTGTTCTTCCTTTCTGATAAAATCAATGGAAAACGGCCGTCCCCCCTATCTGCAACCTTTTACAAAAGCGAGCGGTAAAGGGCGGCGATTTCCTCCACGCTGGTTTCGCGCGGATTCCCCGGACGGCAGGCGTCGTCGTAGGCCGACTGGGCGAGGAAGGGGATATCCTCTTCCTTGACGATATCTTTGAGATCCTGCGGAATGCCAACGTCGTGCGAAAGCTTGCGCACCGCGTCGACGGCGGCTCTGCGGTATTCTTCCACGCTCATGGCTTCGGTGCCTTTGACGCCCATAGCGGCGGCAATATGTCGGTATTTTTCACCGGTGGCCGGGGCGTTGTATTCCATCACAGTGGGCAGAATGATGGCGTTGGCGACTCCATGCGGGGTGTCGTACAGCGCCCCGAGGGGATGGGCCATAGAATGCACGATGCCCAGCCCGACGTTGGAAAATCCCATACCAGCCACGTACTGGCCGAGAGCCATGCCCTCGCGCCCCTCTTTGGTATTGGCTACCGCGCCGCGCAGGGATTTTGCGATGATTTCAATGGCCTTGAGATGAAACATGTCCGAAAGCTCCCAGGCGCCGGCGGTAATATAACCTTCAATGGCGTGTGTCAGAGCGTCCATGCCGGTCGCGGCGGTCAGCCCCTTGGGCATGCTGGACATCATATCAGGGTCGATCACGGCCACAATGGGGATATCGTGGGGGTCGACGCAGACAAACTTACGGTTTTTCTCCACGTCGGTAATGACGTAATTGATCGTAACCTCAGCCGCCGTGCCGGCGGTCGTGGGAACGGCAAGAATGGGCAGACACTTGTTTTGCGTCGCCACCGCCCCCTCCAGGCTGCGCACGTCGGCGTGCTCGGGATTGGTCATAATGATGCCGATGGCTTTGGCCGTGTCCATAGAGGATCCGCCGCCAATGGCAATGATGTAATCCGCACCGCTCTGCCTGCAGGCCGCAACGCCGATTTGGACGTTTTCAATGGTCGGATTGGGTTTGATGTTGGAGTACATTTCATACGCCATTCCCGCGCTGTCGAGTACGTCGGTTACCTTTTTGGTCACGCCGAATTGAATCAAATCAGGATCAGAGCAGACGAAAGCTTTTTGAAAGCCCCGTGCTTTTACCTCGTCTGCAATGCAGCTCACAGCTCCCGCGCCGTGATAGGACGTTTCGTTTAGAACAAAACGATTTGCCATAGAGAACCCCCTCCATTTACCTTTCAAGTAGGCGTAAAATCCGCCGAAACGCCTCCCTCCTGCGGCGGCGGATTCTTACTCCTTTTCGAGAGCATTGTCGCATGAAAATAAGCCATTGTCAAGCAAAAATGGGCGATATTCATGAATTTTTCCGTATAATATCAATAAAAAAATTTCAGAGTCTTCTGTGTTTTTGATGCACGAAATGCACGGACGTCGGAAAATCCTGAATCATGAGTCGACCGGCGTCATCATTCAAAACAATGGCACATAAGACTCTGATAGTACCGCCTGGGGTC
>CABQCM010000438.1 GCA_902462665.1 uncultured Oscillospiraceae bacterium
CGTACCCGCGACCTGGGTATGGTAGCCGGCGGCGTGTCCAGTTCATACGGCAGCCAATGCCGCATGTCTTATCTTTCCCGCTCGGCCTCGGTTTCGGTTGGCGACTTCATCATCACCTCGGGCTCGGGCGGCATCTTCCCACAGGGCTTGCTGATTGGCACGGTTTCCGAGCTGGGGAGAGAGACCACCGACATCTCGATGTACGCCGTCATCCAGCCAGTTGTCGATTTTGATTCGCTGCGGGATGTCATGGTCATTACATCGTTTGACACCAAAGGCGGGCTTGCCTCGGGAGAGGGGGAATAAGCCGAATGCACACGCGAAACGCCGCGTATCTGCGCTATACCGTGTTGGGGCTGCTTGTTGTGCTGGTTTATTTGTTTCAGGTCACTCCCCGTCTGCTTCCTTCCATTGGCGGCGCTTTGCCCATTCCCCTGGTGCCGCTGGCGCTGACCATTGCCATGCGGGAATACGAAGGTGCCGGCGCTGCTTTCGGCCTGATTTGCGGCTTGCTGATGGACGCGGCAAGCACTTCCACAATGGGATTTCACGCTGTGCTGCTGCTCTTGCTCGGCTTTTTCAGTAGCCTGCTGGTCAACAGCCTCTTCAACGACACCCTACGCACCTCCTTTTTGCTTGGCGCTGCGGGAACGGCCATCTACTGCGTTGCCCACTGGGCAATTACTTGTGTGCTGCGCGGTCTACCGAACGCTGCCGGATTGCTTTTGCACCATTATGTGCCCGTGTTTGTATACACGATGGTCTTTCTGATTCCTCTGTATTATTTGACGGGATGGATTGAAAGACGTATGCGCGCTAAGGAGTAACCATCTGTATTTTTGCCCGGTAATCCGCATCTGCGGTTTTCATATATTTAATTGAAAGGGGCAATGCAAATGAAACGGTTCACCGCGCTCCTCCTGACCCTGACGCTGCTGTGCACGAGTATTTTCACCCTCTCGAGTTCAGCCATCGTCTTTGACGGTCAACTAGGGGACGTGAACAACGATGGTAAGATCGACGCAGCCGACGCGCTTTGCGCGCTGCAGCATTCGGTACAGTTGACCACACTGAGGCGGGATGCGTTTGAACGCGGCGAAGTCAATGCCGACGACGCTGTTGACGCTACCGACGCGCTGCTGATTTTGCAGCATTCGGTACAGCTCATCAAAGCTTTCCCGCGCGACATGGAGGAGGAAAACAATTTGGAAACCTCTCACGCCTACGAGGCGGATCCCACGGCGGACACCTCTTTTGCCATCAGTTACGATAATCTGGCTGATAAGATGGTATATTTGGTCCGCGGCTCCACTTTCCGTGGCAATACCAACAACATCAAGAGCGACAATTACCGCTTTGCCAGCAGCCTGCAAGGGCTGATTAACCGGGATTTTAACGGCAAAGACAAAACTGCGATGCTGTTCCTGTACGAAAACAACGATGAAAAATTTTGGCTGAATTACATTCAGTCAGAGGGAAAATTCCTCAATGGGTATGAAACGGCGGAAATCAAAACCTTTGATGATTTTCTCAACACCTTCGACGCGCAAATCCGCTCGTGCGGCATCGTGCTGTGGGACACTCAGGTGCCCTCCACCGCCAATGTCGCCGCCACCATCTGCGGTATTGACGGCCATCTGCCCGTAAAGTACGACACTCAGGAAGGCAGCCTGTACAACCGACTGATCGAGCATTTCGGCGAGGATATCGTCAAATATTCTCTGGTGGAAGCGTTCCGCGAGCCGGCGGTTGGTGTGGAAAAGACCTTCAAAGACTTTACTTACGTCAGCTCGGGCAGCTCGAAGTGCGACGCTTATCTGTGGGCGCTGGAGGCTTACATGGATCGCTGCTCGTCGAAGTACATCGCCTACACCATTGACGGCGACGGCACGGTGGACGGCACCGATACCACCAAGTTTTTCAACCCCGACTACGCGCAAAACTGCATTCCCAACCACGATTATTACAT
>CABQCM010000439.1 GCA_902462665.1 uncultured Oscillospiraceae bacterium
CGCAATGGTCTGGGGTGAAGCCGCGCTGGTTTTGGCGGGGCGTTTTGGTCTATGACAGCAATCATCAGATTACAGGCGCAATGTCTGTCTTAGTGCGTCCTTTGCCGCTGGGAATGACATTCCTCTATGCGCCGCGGGGTCCGGTATGCGACAGAAGAGACAAAGGGGTTCTGCTTGAACTTCTCGAGGGCATCCAAGCGATTGCCAAACAGTGCCGCGCCTTGTTTTTCTGTATGGATCCAGATGAGCACGATGACAACGAAGCCTTCCGCGCCATGCTCAAATCCGCCGGATTTTCGGAAAAATCCAGCGACGGTTTTGATAATATTCAACCGCAGTATGTGTTTCGGCTTTCGATTGCAGGGCGCTCGGAGGAGGAACTGTTTTCGTCCTTTTCCAGCAAAACGCGCTATAATATTCGACTTGCCCTGCGTCATGGTGTAGAAATCAAGCGCTTTGGGGGCGGGGATGGCATTCCAGAGGACGCGATGGCTTCCTTCTCGGCTCTGATGGAGGAGACTGGACGCAGAGATCATTTTATCGTTCGCAATACAGACTATTTTCAAAGACTTTTTGCGGCGCTTGGAAACGATGCAGAACTATTTTTGGCTTATTGGCAGGGGAGCCCCATTGCGGGAAGCATCGCTGTGTTTTATGGCAACAAGGCGTGGTATTTGTACGGAGCATCCGCCAATGAGCATCGCAGTACCATGCCCAACTATCTGCTGCAATGGAAAATGATTTGCCGTGCTGTCGAGCGAGAATGCTTTCTTTACGACTTTCGAGGAGTTCCCGGGGAGGTGTCTCAGTCCCATCCTCTTTACGGGCTGTATCGTTTCAAAAAAGGCTTCGGCGGTGATTATGTTAAATTTACAGGGCTGTATATCCATTCCTTTCGGCCGCTCCTAAGCCGGACCTTTCTGTTCTTGCTTCGATGGTATCGTAAGCTTCGGGCGGCTTTTTGAATTGTAGATAATTTTAAGAAACAACATCAAGGGAGCGCCTCCTTTTTCAGGAGGCGCTCTCTTCTGTGAAACTGGAATAGGCGTACCAAACGGATCAGTCGCAAGGCTGACAGGGTTGGCAGCAGCCCTCCTCCGGCGTATCTTCGCAATCGAGCACACGAGGCGGGAAGAATTCGTCGGTCGGGAATTTAATGCGTTTGAAAAGCTCGCAGGGATTGTCAGTGGTCGAGGTGCATTCTTTTTCGGGCATGCAGAAGTCGTAGACCGGGATGAGCATCTGAACGTTACGAGTCAGCTGTACCACGGTAAACAACCCAAGCGTGACCAGTACCACGCGGCATCCGCTCGCGCAGCCCGTATCCAGTTCGCCGCCGACGGCGGTGGCGATTCCTTTGGGAACGTGATAGGTGCACGCGCAGGAGGGAGGGCAGGACATGCACGAACGGGTCGACAGAATGACGGGATCGACGACCTGCACATACGCCTTGGGCAGGTTGGCCTTCATGGGGAGCTGGTCGTCGCTTTCGTTTGGGAGATAGTCGCTTGAGAAAATTTTAGCATTTCCTTCGCTGCCAAACAAAATAACCTTTTTCTCAAAGGAAGCCAGCCCCACGACCGTATCGGGCAAAGCGGTAGGAGAGGAATAAACGTCAAACGTCAGTTTGAAATAAAAGATCATGTCAATGGCGTAAAAGCCGCGGTTAAAGGTGACCGGCTCCACATCAATGACCACATCTAGAATTTCGGCGGAGCGTGCGCGGATATTGCATGCTTGATTGATTTGTTCTTGACCGCAGGTGCTGAACAAAACGCGCAGATCCTCGAGACAATCGCGATCGCAGCAAGAATCATAAACACGCCCTGTGTCGATGCATACGGCGTCTTTAAAGCACATATCCGGCGAACAGTTTTGATCTGCCATACAGAATACCTCCTATGTTGATTGATTTGAAGGCTTAAAATTTACTTATGCGGCGTAGGTTGGCGGCCTTCGTCCACACCA
>CABQCM010000440.1 GCA_902462665.1 uncultured Oscillospiraceae bacterium
GGCGGCAGAGAAACCGACCGACGCAGAATAAAATAGTACCCAATTCTTTCGGCCGGTTTGTATGAACCGGCCGAAACGGCTCCATACTAGTACTATCTGCGCCAAAACGCCGTAAAACCATGAAAAATTTTGGAGGTGCTGTCATGAGCAGTTTAGTGCCGTACGTAGTGGAACAAACCAGCAGGGGGGAGAGATCCTACGATATCTTTTCCCGCCTTTTAAACGATCGAATCATCGTTCTTTCCGACGAGGTCAACGACGCGACCGCCAGCTTGGTCATCGCGCAGCTTTTGTACCTGGAGGGACAGGACAGCGAAAAGGACATTAATCTTTACATCAATTCGCCTGGCGGGTCGGTTACGGCCGGCATGGCCATTTATGATACCATGCAGTATATCAAGCCGGACGTGTCCACCATTTGCATGGGAATGGCGGCGAGCATGGGGGCTTTCCTGCTTTCTTCGGGCGCAAAGGGCAAGCGTTTGGCTCTGCCCAACAGCGAGATTATGATTCATCAGCCGCTGGGCGGCGCAAAAGGTCAGGCAACGGAGATTCTGATTGCCGCCGATCACATCAAGCGCACCCGTGAAAAGCTGAACAAAATCCTGGCCAGCAACACCGGTCGTTCGTTGGAGGAAATCGAGCGGGATACCGAACGGGATAACTTTATGTCGGCGGATGAGGCAAAGGAATACGGCCTGGTAGATAAGGTCATTATCAAGCGGTAAGGTGTGTGACACATGGCAAGCGACCAGAAAGACAAGGGAATTCAGTGTTCCTTTTGCGGCAAAACCCAGGAAATGGTTCATACCCTGGTAGCGGGGCGCAATGCTTATATTTGCGATGAATGCATCTTGGCTTGCCGCGATATTTTGGAGGGCGGATTGCCTTCCCCTGCGAAAAAGGGCTCCAAAACGTCTTCGGATACGGTTGTGCTGCCCAAGCCGCAGGAATTAAAGGCGATGCTGGATCAGTATGTGATCGGGCAGGACGACGCGAAAACCGCGCTGTCCGTTGCGGTTTACAACCATTATAAACGTATTTACTTTGGCAAGGCAAACGATGTGGAGCTGCAAAAGAGTAATGTCCTGCTGCTCGGCCCAACCGGCGTGGGCAAGACTCTGCTTGCTCAGACTCTAGCTAAAATCCTTGATGTTCCCTTCGCCATCACCGACGCTACCACCCTCACGGAAGCGGGGTATGTGGGCGAGGATGTGGAGAATATTCTGCTTCGTCTCATTCAGGCCGCCGATTTCGATGTCGAACGGGCTGAGCTCGGCATTATTTATGTGGACGAGATTGATAAAATCGCCCGCAAATCGGAGAATCCTTCCATTACCCGCGACGTCAGCGGGGAAGGGGTACAGCAGGCGCTGCTTAAAATCCTAGAGGGCACGGTGTCCAATGTTCCTCCCACGGGTGGGCGCAAGCATCCTCAACAGGAATTCATCCAGGTCGATACCTCCAATATTCTTTTTATTTGCGCGGGGGCGTTCGATGGGCTGGATAAGGTCATTGAGAAGCGTACCGCCAAGTCGGGACTCGGCTTTGGCGCGCAGCTCAAAGACAACAGTGGGCACAAGGAGTCGGAGTTGCTTTCTCAGGTAACGCATCAGGATCTGGTGCATTTTGGTTTGATCCCCGAATTGGTGGGCCGGCTGCCGGTCGTTACCGCGCTGGACGCGTTGGACGAGACGGCGATGGTGCGCATCATGACCGAACCCAAAAATGCCATTGTGAAACAATATCAGGCGCTTTTGGATATGGATCAGGTAGCGCTGGACTTTGAGCCGGAGGCGCTTCGTGCGATCGCGAAAAAAACCTGCGAGCGAAAAACCGGCGCGCGCGGGCTGCGGTCTTTGATGGAAGAGGTTTTGGGAAAGGTGATGTTTACCGTTCCGTCGGATCATACGGTGGCGCGGGTGACC
>CABQCM010000441.1 GCA_902462665.1 uncultured Oscillospiraceae bacterium
GCCGCGTTGCGCACCAGCGTGGTGCCCTCGGCCGCGCAGGCAGCAAGCATAATATTCTCCGTTGCTCCAACGCTGGGGATGGGAAGGGAGATTTCACACCCCCGAAGCCCTCTCTCCACCCGGCAATCGAGATAGCCATGCGATTCTTCGATGACCGCCCCCAGCTGCCGCAGGGAGGATAAATGCAGATCAATGGGTCTCGGCCCAAGCTCGCATCCACCAGGAAAACTGAGTCTTGCGCTGCCGCAGCGCGCCAAAATCGCCCCCATAAAAATACAGGAGGAACGCATTTCCCGCATCAGATCATCGGGAATGGCGTCGCAGGTCAGCGCAGAGGAATCCACCCGGACGGTATTTCCTTCCCGGCTAGTTTTACACCCAAGCTGACTCAGGATGCGCACTGCCGCATCAACATCCGACAACATCGGACAGTTATGTATGACGCTCTCACCCGCTCCGATCAGGGTGGCGGCGAGAATGGGCAGCGCGCTGTTTTTGGCCCCTTGAACACGCAGCGATCCGTTTAGGCGGCCGCCGCCTTCAATCACAAACTTCGACATACCATGCACCCTTTCGCGTAGCCGCGGAAGCAACTCTCCCGCACTGGCATACTATGCGCTAAGGTGCAAAATGGTGAATGTGGGCGGTTTCACCTGCCCATTAGGGCCTCAATTTGATCACAGATGAGGGCGGATGCATTGCACAGCGCCCCCTGTCGGGCTGCTTGCGCCATGCGTTGCAGGGCATCGGGCGTTTTGAGTAGGCGACGCACCTCGTCGATGAGTCGTTGGGAAGTAAGCTCTTTCTCTTCAATCACCACCGCCGCGCCGCGTTCCGCCAGAGTCATGGCGTTGTGAAACTGGTGATTTTCCGTGACATTGGGCGATGGAATCAAGATCGAAGCCCGTCCCATCACCTCCAGTTCGCTCAACGTAGTGGCCCCCGCACGGCAGATGACCAGATCCGCCGCCGCAAGACAGGCATCCATATCGTGGATATACTCGCTCACCCGAAGCTGAGGATAGTCCGCCAGGCAAATTCCCTTTTCTTCCAGCAAAGCGGGCATCCATCGCGCCCCGTCGCGCCCCATCGCATGATAGTGGTAAACTGCCGCGCCGGCGCAATGATCGCCAATCAGGTCAGCTACCGTCTCGTTGATACGCCGTGCCCCCAAGCTTCCGCCAAAAGAGAGAATCATGGGCCGATGATCCATACCGAAAGCCCGGCGGGCCGCCTGCCGGTCGGCCTGTGCAATAGCGGCGCGTACCGGGTTGCCAGTAACGACATAATGGCCGCCCCGAGGCAAGTATTCCTGCGCTTTGGGCATAGCCAGCAGCACCACATCCACATAAGAAGCGAGCATCTTTGTAGCAATACCGGGATAAGCGTTCTGTTCATGAGCGGCGGTTTTAAACCCGCACTGATGAGCGGCACGCAACACCGGGCCGCTGACGTATCCTCCCGTGCCGACGACCGCATCCGGTTTCCACTGCTGGAGCAGCTCCCGGCAGCGTCGGGAAGCCGTCGCCGCTTTCCTCACAGCAGAGAGATTATGCGCCACGCTGCGTGGAGAAAGACTGCGTCGCAGCCCTTCGACCTGAATCGGTACAAACTCATAACCCGCCTCAGGCACTAGCCGCGATTCCATACCCGATCCGTTGCCGATAAAGCGAATCACCGCGCCGGGATGGCGACGATGCAGCTCTCCGGCGATGGCTAGGGCGGGGTTGATATGCCCTCCCGTACCGCCGCAGGCAAACACAAAATTCATAAACATCAACCTTTCTGCTCACGCGTTCTCCAAGCCCCCGACGCGTTAGCAATCAGGTCTTTTTGACGGTGGAGAAACGGGATACCGACAGCACAACGCCAATCTGACACAGCAGCATCACCAGCGAGGTACCTCCGTAGCTGAAAAA
>CABQCM010000442.1 GCA_902462665.1 uncultured Oscillospiraceae bacterium
GTGCAGCGCGTAACAACGCTGAGCGCAAAAACCGCCAGCCGTTGGCCGAGTTGTTTGTTCAGTCGCAGCGCAGACTGGCCGAAGGGTATCAAGCGGTGGTTTGCGACGAACTCAATGTTAAAACTTTCACTTATGTGGAGGATGCGTCGCGTTTTGTAACCTACACCTTTAAACCCCAGCTCAAGCTGCTTGGGCAGAAATACGGCAAAAAAATTGGCGAGATTCGCGAGAAGTTGGCTGCGCTCGACGGCACGGTAGCCAAGCGGCAGCTGGATGAAACCGGCTCGTTGGCCCTGGCGCTCAGCGACAGTACGATTTCGCTGACCGAAGAGGAGCTTTTGATCGCTCCGCAGCCGCTGGAGGGATATGAAACCCAGTCCGACCGCGGGGTGACGGTTACCCTCGATATCCGCTTGAACGACGCTTTAATCGAGGAAGGCTTTGTACGCGAGCTTATCAGTAAAATTCAGTCCATGCGCAAGGAAGCCGGTTTTGAGGTCATGGATCGCATTGCGGTCTATTGCGAGGGCAACGAACGCATTGCCGCTCTGATGGAGCAAAACCGTGAGGGCATTCTGCACGATGTCATGGGAACCGCGCTGTATGCCGGCAAGACCGGCGGGTTCACCATGGAATGGGATATCAATGGCGAAAAAGTTACTTTGGGCGTCGAGAAGCTTGGCGAATAGAAAGCGTCCGAAGCGTTGCGGCTGAAAATAAGCTGAAGACGGGAACGGGACGCGGTAGGGCGGCTCGTTCCCGTTTTGTTCTGCTTCACTGCGGCTCCGGTTTTGGCGAATTCGTGTGGAAATACGGTGCTCCGATTTGCTTTTCGGGAACTTGTGATGATTGGGAGGAATTCTCATGTTTGAGCTATTACATCAAACCGGCCGGGCACGACGGGGCCGGTTTACCACCCCGCATGGGACGGTGGAAACTCCCGCCTTTATGAACGTCGCCACCTGCGGCGCAATCAAGGGCGGGCTGTCGGCTTTGGATTTGAAAGAACTGGGGTGTCAGGTGCAGCTTTGCAACACCTACCATCTCCATCTGCGTCCCGGCGACGAGACGGTTAAGACCCTGGGCGGGCTGCACCGCTTTACCCGCTGGGAGGGGCCGATTCTGACCGACAGCGGCGGTTTTCAGGTCTTTTCGCTGGCCAAGCTGCGCAACATTACCGAGGAGGGGGTTACCTTTCAATCTCACATCGACGGCCATCGGATTTTTATGGGGCCGGAGGAAAGCATGCGCATCCAGGCCAACCTCGGCTCGACCATCGCCATGGCCTTCGACGAGTGTGTCGAAAATCCGGCCGCATACGATTATGCCCGAAAATCGGCCGACCGCACCGCGCGCTGGCTGGAGCGCTGTAAGCTGGCCATGGAGCAGCTTCGGGCCGAGCCGGATGCGGTCAATCCCCAGCAGATGCTGTTTGGCATCAACCAGGGCTGCGTGTATGACGATATCCGCGTCGAGCACATGCAGCGTATCGCCCAGCTCGACCTGGATGGCTACGCCATTGGCGGCTTGGCGGTAGGGGAACCGGCCGAGGATATGTACCGCGTCATCTCTGCGGTAGAGCCGCATATGCCGGCCGATCGTCCACGCTATCTCATGGGGGTGGGCACCCCCGCCAATATCTGCGAGGCGGTTGAGTTGGGAGTGGATTTGTTTGACTGCGTTATGCCTAGCCGTAACGCCCGGCATGGGCATGTCTTTACCTCCCAGGGGGTGCTCAATCTCAACAATGCTAAATATGCCCTTGACACCGCGCCGCTCGACGAATCCTGCGACTGCCCGACCTGCCGGCATTTTGACCGCGCTTATCTGCGTCATTTGCTTAAAAGCGGGGAGATGCTGGGCCTGCGGCTGCTGGTCATCCATAATTTGCGCTTTTACAACGCTTTGATGG
>CABQCM010000443.1 GCA_902462665.1 uncultured Oscillospiraceae bacterium
GACAATACAGTCGTATCCCTTTTGTAATAGCTGCTCTTTGAGAGAAGATAAAATCAGTCCGGAACAAGCCCCCCAGTCGTCCTCGATCACCAATATCGTATGGCATTGCATGGTAACCGTCTGCTCCAAAAACAAAAGTCCACGTGACGTTATCGCACTTAAGAAGCGATAGATTTCGCGCCCTTTTTGTTCCCGCGAATCGGAAATATCGTCAAACGAGCAGGAAAGTCGTTTGGCAAAACGCCTAGCTTTTTCTTGATCGCAGCATTTGAAGTCAATGCGATAGCCATCGTCGGCTAACGAGCCGGCCGCATCAATATAACGGCGTATGCGCGAACGCAGCAGCGCTTCTTGTTGAAACAACGCCGTCATGGGCTTCCGGTATTCGTATAGCTTGTTGAGGTTCCATGCATTGCCCAAATCAATTTCCCGTTCGCATATTCCGGGATAGCGTGGGGCGATATTGTGAGGAGAGGTTGCGTCGATGACACTTACTCCTAGCTGAGGAAGATGGATCGCGTCAAGAGATTCCGGGGCAGCAGGGCAGGGAAAGAGCTCAACGGGCTGCCCAGTTAGCGCGGCGTTGGCTACACACTGGCGCATCAGCGTGGATTTTCCGCTTCCTGGCCCGCCACGCAGCAAAAAAGCTCGTTCTCCAGCCTCGGGGTCATACAGGGTGTCGTAAAAATGTACAAATCCGCCCGGCGCATTGGCGGCTAAAAAATAAGTAGGATAGAGTTCATTGAGTGATGTCATGGTAAGTTCCCCCCTGTTTGCATGATACACTATACGAAACAATCAGGGGACAATGCGTTTTACGCGTCATCCTGGAAACACTGGGTATGTTGTGCTGCTTCACCATGCAATAACATGGCTGCATCGCGGCGTATTTCCGGTGCTCCCATGCTCTGCGAGAAAAATCTTCTTTCCGCAAGGCCGCGCCGCTTTTACAGCCGGCAAGTCGCTGGAAGACGGAAAGACATCGCTTTTCTATCAACGGCAACGCGGATGGCGGCCAAAACTGCCGTTCTGCGGCGCATGGTACTCTAATTGCTTCGTTTCGACGATACATTCGTACTGCAATCTGTTTTGGTAAAACCGTCGTACCAGCAGGCTTTTGATACTGCAGCCGGATAGTATCTTCTATCCATTCTATTCGCGCCGGTGTGGAATGGTGATTTCCCACTCAAAGCTTTTTGACAGCGAAACATACAGAAAATATACACTAATTCAAAGAGATAACCCCCAGCAGAATAAAACTCTGCCGGGGGTTGTTCATAGTCGAAAGGCTCAAGAAGCCGATTTGACCGCTGTATGCCATATGCCGGTTTCGGTGTTGGCAAAATATTTTTGATTGGCGGCAATTTGTTCTTCGTTCGCCGCGGCAATGGTGTCAATTTTCCAGCTGTCGTCGTTTTGCCGAATCATACGCAAATAATAATAGCGTTGTTGTCCATCCAATTCCAACAGACAGAAGGTATATATGGTATTATCCCGCTGGTGTGCGTCTGGTTCAGGCAGATAACCTCTGGCTGCATATTTCGCGGTAATCTGGTCGCCAATCTGGAATCGGACTTGCTGGACAGTACCATAGGCAAAAATATTCTGTCCGCCGTCATTGCAATCTTTCGTCTGCAAAGCACTGATTTCATCTAGCAGCGTTTCTTCCGAACGGCTGGCCGCAAGATATTCCCCCTGCAGCCGCAGATACTCCTCCGCCGTGATCTCGTATCGGATGCGAAGGGTAACGCGATAGGCAGAAAACAGAAAAGCACTGGACAGCACAAAGACGACCGCTACGGTTGTAAACACCTTCCAATTAAAACGGCGCGGCTCGCCGGGCGCTTTCACCCACATTTTTTTAAGGTTGAAACAGATGAGGGGCACAGCGATCATCAGCCAAAAGAGA
>CABQCM010000444.1 GCA_902462665.1 uncultured Oscillospiraceae bacterium
CGTAGTAACGGACATTGGCGGTCGCCTTGCCGTTCAGTTCTGCAGCGTATGCTTTTGCCGCATCCTCTGAGTCAAACTCAAGGGGCTTTCCGTCCTCCTTGCACCAGGCCTGTGCAGCTCCAAAGACAGAGCCGGAGCCGCGCACCGCCCATACGCCATAAGTCTTTTGTTCCATGTAGGTACCTCCTTTACCGTTCCGGTTGATTTTTATGTTTAGGCTTATCCGACGTCTCCGGCAGCTTGGCATTTTTGATCTGATCCCGTACCGACCGCTTAGGCTCTCTGGCGCTCTCTGCATCCGTGATATTGACATACTCCGAAATGATACAGAGTGCTTCATCGTAGCTGCCGGAAGAAAACACACGGGAAGTCATTTCCTTTGCCTGATCCGGCATCCCGCTCTGGCGCAGCGTCCGGGCTGCAATGCCGACCAGGTTAAAGACGTTCCCATCCTTCCCGATCAGAGGACAGTCCGGTTTTTCCGGCTCCGCAGCCTGCGCTTCCAGATACCCGCCCAGATAGTTGGGAACAAAATCGGAAAGCCAGGTGCCGCCGTAGGCTTCATGGGTGTTGAGCCGCCACATTGCCAACTTTCCCATATTCAGATCCACATCATCGAAGGGAAAAAGCATACAGGTAAGCCCTTTATACTCAAAGGAGCTGGCTTCCTCAAAACGGCTTCCGCTTTGCAGGATTTCCGCCTTTGCAAGCGTATCGTTGATCCCGTCAAGCCATTCCGAAAGGTCGCCTCCACAGCCCATGATGACAAGACCTTCCTTGTCGCTCATGCGCCGAAGGTCATCTGTATTGATATGCTTTATACTCAAATTTCCGCCTCCTTTTGCTTTGATTTATGTGTTTGTTTTGGCCGGGCGTTCTGTTCCGGCTTTTGCCTTAGCTGCTCCTTGACAGAGGGTTTATGCTCCGGCTCCGGCACGCTTTTTAGGATCGCAAATAAGGGCTGCTCCCAGCGTTTGCCGAAAGCCCGCACGACCGTTTCCGCCGTCGCTCCGTTTTCCCGGAACATTTCAAGTGTGTCAAAGGCCAGGTCAAGCAGGGTGATATTCCTCTCGTCCACATTGGGCGCGAAATGGACCACACCCTTGGGATACTCCTTGCCGGTACCGACCCATCCCCGGACATGATCGTCGTAGCCTGCTGTGATACCGGCCTTTGCAAGATCCTCGGCATGGCTTCCCGGAAGCCCTTTGACTTTCCAGTATTGTTCACCAAAGATCAGCACGCCTGTCTTTGGCTCGTACATGAAGCGCCGGTTGTCGATCTCCTGTATGTCAAATGCCTTCGTTGCCGTGTCGATCAGCATAAGGCTGTCTTTGATTTCAAGCAACGCTTTCTTTCCGGGATACGGATCGTGATAGATGAATAGCTCCCGCTCTCCCGGCACATAGAGCTTTCCGTTTTCCAGACAGCGAAATATATCACAGGTCTTATCTGCGGTCGCGGTATAGAATTCTTTATGGGAATACGGGTGATTTTGTCTTTCTGCATCGGCTGACAGCCCCAGAACAGGATCAATGGCAAGACGCTTGGAGAGGGCGAAAAAATCGCCCTCGTCCTTTTCAAATTGCCGAACAGGGATAAAGTGAAAGCCCCCGTAAGAAAAACACATGCCGCGGCTCATTTCTTGCCCCCTCGCTTATCCGAAAACTCCAGCTTGAAATTGACATACTTATCCCCGGTATCATCCAGCACCACCACCGCGTCATAGGTCTTGCCAGTTTTTTCGCTGTAAAGGTCGGATACGAAAACGCGACCCTCCTTTAAGAGCGCCGCAGCGATAGATTTTGTAACGGTTTTCTTTTTGCTGCTGAAAAACCGGTTGTCTTTCCAGAGGGCAAAGCTGCAATCCTTGTTCTCGCAGAAGAAGCCCTTTTGCCT
>CABQCM010000445.1 GCA_902462665.1 uncultured Oscillospiraceae bacterium
GCACCGGGAAGGTCTGCGTTTCCGGCAGGCCGTAAACGCCTTGCTCAAAGGAGAGCGGTTCTACCGCGCTTTTATGGAAACGATCCGCAACCGATTGGTAATCGGGGAAGGACGCCAAATCCAATACGGCTCCCCGGAAAGCATAATTGCAGACATCGCTGGCGGACAGGGTCAAGGCAATATCCGGCCCTTTGCCGGCCAGGGTGGCCGGCAGCAGCGCCCCCATGGATATCAGCTGGATATTCGCGTTGATATGGGAGGTGCTTGAAAAATCGTTATCCGCCATGTTTTTAAGGATCTGCGCCTGATCGCGCCCGCCCGTCATCCCATTTCCGACCCAGACGGATACCGCGTCCTTCTCGTCGCCATAGGACAAATTGTTGTAATCGTTAAAGAAAGAGGCGACAAAGCTGTTCACCTGATAGCCGCACTCCGAAAGAAATCCTGCGCCGGCTTTCGGAAGTGGCTGCCCGGCGGGGCTTAGCAGCAAGTAATCGATGGCCAGCGGCTGCATGCTTTCGGAGGATACCCAGGTGCCGAGAGAGCTGATATTCTGCTGAAAGGCATTAAAACGTTTGGCAATATCCTCCGGTTTTTCGATCATTTCCTTCGTCTGCATCAGCATGCGCTTGAAGATCTGGACGCTTTCTCCCTGCATGCCGGATTGTTGCACAATCTGATCGGCCGCTTTCTGCAAGCGCTCGTTTTGCACGCGCAGCTGGTTCAGCATGTCCGGCATGGTTTCCTTAAACTGATAGTCCCGGTACGGATCCGGCGTGGGGCCGGTCACCACCAAAATCTCGCGGTATATTTTGTTCAGCTCATTGACGATGTCGTTGACTTCCCGGATGATGTCCGCCAGTTTTCCCAAAGTGACTTCAAAGGTCAGGCTGTATTCCTTGTCCTTTTCAAAATAAAACGCATAATCCTCGCCGCCCTGTCCGAGCGTATACATGTTCCACTGCGTGCTGTAGGCGACGGCGTAATCGTTCAGCTCCTGATAAGGCACTTCTCCGTTTATGTAGATTTTTCTGGAGGAAACCGAGCCGTTTTTGATGTTCTGGATGCCGCGGAAGCTGATTTGATATAACCCATCGGCCGGGACTTTGAAATTCCAGGTGATCGATTGCCCGTTTATCTGCCATTGTGTGGAGCCGATGCAGTTCAGTTTTAAATGAACCGGATCGCTGGGCTCCATGCCGGCGTTCGAGCGATCGTAGATAGGCACAAGCATCGGGTCCGATTTGGTATCCGCCCGCTCGCCCTGCAGCTTCACCGGTTCGGCCTGGGCTGGTTTAAGCTGTCGTTGGTCAAAATCCTGCTTGGCCTGCTGATAAGCCGGCGGCTGTTTCATCTGACATAGTACGATACTCCCGATTTCCATCGGTTCCCGGACCGCTTCAAAGCGAAGGGTATGCTTTCCCTGCGTAAAATAAAATTGGAACGGTTCCGGGTAATAGCCGATCGAATCTTTCAGATAGGTCGTTTGCCACCGCGCGGCCTCTATTTGCTCCGGACGGATTTCATTGCCGTTGGGGGCGACGCGGATCGTGTTGCCGTCGGCGTCCTTTTTGTCTACCCAAACGCGGTCAAACACCACGGAGCGCATTTGTTCAAAGGGCAGCTCGCCATCTATATAAACGGTGCGGATAATGGAAGAGGATTTTCCGCTGGTTGGGAAATAGTCCACCTGTATGGTATACAGGCCGTCCTGGGGAACATCGAATTCCCATTCGACATACCCCTCCTCTTTGGTGAGAAGCGCCTGCTTCCCGGCCGTTTCTCCCACCATGGGCGTATAGTCGGACTGCGTATAATTCTGTACCGGAATCGATATGGGCTGCTCCGGCCGCGCCGCCGACGAATATTTTTGAATGTAATCGGCATA
>CABQCM010000446.1 GCA_902462665.1 uncultured Oscillospiraceae bacterium
GCGCCTTGATCTCGTCGCGGAGCTCCCGCATCTCAAAGACCGCGGGGCCGTGCGGGAAATCGCCGTCGAACCAGAGCAGCTCGGGATGGAATCGCTCCATCAGCTCGCGCACCTGCCCGTTGCGGAAGGCCAGAAAGCGCGCCCAGCCCGCTCTGTCCTCCATCTGATCGTCCGGCCTCACGTTCATGGGACTGGTGAAAAGCGCGTTATCGCGGCGCGGCGCATGGAGCGACGGAAAATCGGGATGCGACCAGTCGGCGTGCGAAAAGTACAGTCCGACGTGCAGGCCGGCATCGCGCATGGCCTCGCAGTAGGGCGCGATCACGTCGCGTCCGGCGGGGCTTTTCTTCACGATGCTGTCGTCGCTCAACGCCGTGTCCCACATGGCCACGCCGTCGTGGTGCTTCGTGGTCAGCACAGCATAGCGCGCGCCCGCCTCCTTAAACAGCGCCGCCCACGCCGCCGGATCGTAGCGCGCGGCGGTAAAGCCGTCGTACTGCGCAAAATAGTCCTCCCTGCTCAACGTCGGCCACGGCACGTCCTGTCCGTGATAGTACATGGCCCAGGACTCCGGCACGCCTTTGACCGAATAGATGCCCCAATGCAGGAATATGCCCAGCTTGGCCCGATGGAACCAGCTTTCCTCCGGAATACGAGTCATTTGTATTTCCCCCCTGTCCGTTTGGTATTCGTGCGCTGTATAAGCTGAGTATAGCATCTTTTCCGGCGCCGCGCAAGGAATAAAACGCCATTTTCGAGCCTATCGTTTCAAACAGCGGCCTTTTGTGCGCCACAAAAAAAGCGCCCGAGCGATGGGGCGGGGTTCATAAAACAGTGAATCCTCCGTATGGCTGCAATCATACGGAGGATTGTTTTCTGCACAGAATTCAGACTTGCTGGCGGCGACCGGTTTTAACAAACCGTTGGCGGACGGCAAGTTCACAGGGAATAGCCGCTTTAGCGGCGCAAGTGGGCGCAGCCACCTTGACGGAACAAAGTGACCGGGCATTCTCGGTCATGCAGTTTTTCTGCTGAGGTCGAATGACGTGCGACAGGACGCACGATACTCCCGGCAGGAGAGTATAGAAATGCGCCCTTTTGTCCAGAAAGTATTTTACAGCATCCCGGTAAACTGAAAGTTGTCGTTTGTTCGCTTCATTAATTCGATGTTTGCAAGAAACTCCTCTATCAAGGCGTTTATCAGTTCTGGTTTATCTGTGTTGGAATTATGACCCGCTCCTTCAATCCATTGCAAAGGAATTTGTGTCTCTTGATGCCACGCCTTATTATACCGTATACACGAACCAGCATGATCCTGTGTGCCGCATAGCAACAAAGCCGGACATTTGATTTCATATGGAAGATTCTTTTCTATCGCTGCTGCCAAAATACGAAAACCATGCCCGGCAATTTGCGCATAACGTTTCTGATTTCCATCGTAAACCAACATCATTTCTCGCATCAGATTTCTGCCGTAATCAGAAGTAGCAACACCGTCAGTGCCTGATTTCAAAAGCAGTCTCCACGGATAGTGAGCATATACTGGCTCCATTCTTTTCAAAAGCCAAAGTTCAGCCGCCGTCACATATTTTTTTTGCAACGGCGCAGAGTCAATAGAAATAAAACCTTTCAGTTGATCCGGATAAAGCTGCGCAAAAGCTTGCCCCACATATCCACCCATTGACTGGCCGACAATTACAGGTTTTACGATTTTCTCTCGCCCTAAAATTTCATTTAGCCACTTGGCTTTATCGAACAGATCAAAGTCGAACAGAAACGGCCATGAAGTTGCGTGTGCCGGTGCATCCCATACGACAATGTTATACCTTCTGCAAAAATACTCTATTTGTTTGTCAAACAGTCTATGGTCGGCAGTCAG
>CABQCM010000447.1 GCA_902462665.1 uncultured Oscillospiraceae bacterium
TATTGATATAAGGCTATAATGAAAAGTCCTCATAAGTGGGTACATCCATTTTTACCATAATCAGCGTATCCAATGAAAAACAAAACTGACTCCGCTTGAAAAACGAAGCCAGTTTGTTGGTTGAAATTTAATTTTCCTACCATAGGGGTGTTTTTGTATTGTCCGCACCATTTGGAGCGGCTCAAATACTACAACAGGGGGAGCTTGTTACGCCAGGCAAAGAAAGGATCCATCCGAGAATGAGCCCAAGAGGAACCGAAGGGCCCCTTTGCGCGGCGATGATAGGTCATACGTTTTTTGTCCGTTATTAATCAGGCCTTCTCAATCTCGAACCGGTCGATCAGGTTGACCGAGTATTGCAGGATGCACAGCGCGTCGGAGGCATCAATCACGCCGTCTCCCGTCACATCTCCCGCCGTGACCTTGTCACCCTCCAGTCGGATGAGATTCACGCTGTGCTGCAAAGCCAACAGCGCGTCGGACGCGTCCACGCGTCCGTCTCCGCTGATATCTCCGAACTTGATGCTGGCATGCAGTTTCTCTATCTGTTTCTCCGCCGCTTCCAGCGTCTCTAGCCCCAGGACCAGCGCTTTCTGGCCGTCGTTCAGGGCGTCGACTTTCTTTCTTGCCTCGTCCACCAGTTCCTTATCCGTGTAGGCCAGCTCTTCCAGGGAAGGAATGGCGTCGATCGCTTCATCTGCCGCCTTTGCGGCCGCCACATCCGCGTCGCTTGCCGCTAACAGTAAGTTCAGACGCGCTTTCGCTGCTTCCAGCATATCCCGTGTCGTCATATAGGTTTTCTGAGCTTCGCTCAGGGCCTCGTACTTCGCCCACGCTCCTTCCACCACTTCCTTGTCGGTTTTGGCCAGAGCCTTGATGGAAGGAAGCGCATTGACCGCGTCGTCCACCTCTTTGGCTTTCTCTTTGTCCGCTTCCTCCTGCTCTTTCAGTTCCTCAATTTTTTGCTCCGCAGCCTGCAACCGCTCCAAATGCGCTTGCGTCACCAGCTTTTGCTGAGCCGCCGTCAGCGCGTCATAGGCTCTTCTCACCGCCGAAACCGTGGAGCGATGATTCAAAGCCAAATCATCGGTCGATGGAAGATCATCAATCAGATCCATGATATTGTCCGCCTCGACCTGATCCAGGTCGGCCCCCAGCACAAGCTCATTGTTGATTTTTAGACTTTGAATCACCGAGTCGTTGCCCTGGGCGACATAAAATCCGACATAATCCCCGGTGGTCTTTGTAACTTCATATTCACCGAACGGAGTATCCATATCGTCAAAGTAAACCGTCGCCTTATTCCCGCTCAAGACCAGCTTGAGGGCGTGCGCCTGGCCACCGCTGTAATCCTTCACGGGTTCGCACTCTTCCATACCGGTGCAAAATAGCCCGTCGGTTCCAAGAACCTGCACACGAATGCCAAGATCGCTGTTTAAGTCAGACAGCTCCAGCGGCGTGTCGGTGACCCGGTCGAGCCGCGCGTAAATGCCCCAATAAACGAATTCGGTTGAGGGAACAAAGGTAAACTCAATGGTACAATCCGGCCCCACCTTTTCCAGATAGGTACGGTGGCAATACCACGTCGTGTCAGCATGCACATAGGTTCCATTGTCCAGCAAGGTATAGGTGCCGCCCCCGCCGTTGGGAAAATACCATTCCGCTCCCATGCCCAGATTGGGATCGAGGTTTTCATCCGGAATCACCTCGGGGGGGTCTTCCTCTTTCTCCTTGCCAAGCAGGAATTCGCCGTTCACCTTATAGGAATGGATGACCGAGCCGGAGCCCTGCGCAAGGTAAAACCCGACATATTTTCCCGTGTTTTCGTTGGTGCCAGTGGCGATGGGGGTTTCCATATCGTTGAGATAAACGC
>CABQCM010000448.1 GCA_902462665.1 uncultured Oscillospiraceae bacterium
GGAACCTGCTGATAGGGCTGCCCCTGCGGTTGACCGTAAGGCTGCTGGGGCGGAACCTGCTGATAGGGCTGCCCCTGCGGTTGACCGTAAGGCTGCTGGGGCGGAATCTGCTGAGAGGACGGATTCTGAGCCTCCTGCGCCGCAGACTGTGTGGGATTGGGCTGGGCAGTATCGGACTGCGGGGCTGGTGCGATCGCCGTGCCGCACCCCGTGCAGAAGGAGGCTCCGGGCGCAATCGGCGCTGAACATTGCGGACATTTGGCTTGCTGATCCATAGTGTATGCTCCTTTTCAAAAAAAGTCGAATTGTGTACGAATTCATTGTACAAAACCAATCTATGTTATGTCAATAGATAAAATGCTAAAACTCATTGATAAAAATTAACCTGGTTCTTGAAGGAGAAAACAGCAGTTGATTTATAATTCTATAATAAAAAAAGCCTTCCGCTGGTTGGCGAAAGGCTTTGAATTTCGATCAAAAGATAAGTCGAGATAGACTATTCTTCCATCTGACGGCCCAAAAAGGCAGCGGCTACCTGGGCGAGCTTGATATCGGCTTCCGTCGGGGTCGCACCGCTTTCCGCAGCAAGTAGGCACACCGCGCCGGCCACGTCGCCCGAGGTGAGGATGGGAATCACCACCGAAGCGGGCTTGTCTACTCCCTCAAGCACGGTGACGTGCTTGCCGTCGCCAGCAGTGGTGACGTGAGAATGACGCTGGGTCATCAGTTCCTCCACTTGGGAGGTCACGCGGCGTTCTAAAACCTCTTTGCGCGGGATTCCCGCCGCGGCGACGCAAATGTCGCGGTCGCAGATAACGACCGGCAAATCGGTGCCTTTGAGCAGCACGTCGGCATATTGGCTGGCGAAGGTGGCCAGTTCTCCGATGGGCGAATATTTTTTAAAGATAACTTCTCCGTCGTTATCGGTGTAAATTTCGAGCGGGTCTCCCTCCCGGATACGCATGGTGCGCCGGATTTCTTTGGGAATTACAACCCGTCCGAGGTCGTCGATTCGACGAACAATTCCTGTGGCTTTCACTTGAAATTCCTCCATTTGTATTTTACATGCCGGTATTGGATAGACCGAAGTGTAAATTATTTTCAATCGTATTGTTTGTATGACGAGGAATTTTATGCGCAATAAAATGAAAGAATGGTCAGATTTGGGCCGCCACATTTTACCTTTTTGTTATGACTGCGGAGGAAAGAGAGCGATTTTTAACAGGTTTGATTTTGATATGGACTTTCTTTGGATGCCCTGATACCATTTTTGCGAATCATGAATCGGAGACTTCAGGAGGTCGGATCAATGCTGGCGTGGGTGGCGCAAGGGATAGGGATGATCGGAACGGCGCTGGTGATGGCGTCTTTTCAATTTCGTGGAAGACGTTTGTTTTTGTTGCAAGGTATCGCGGCCGTCGCGTTTGCGGTGAATTTTGCCTTGTTGGAGGCGTATGCCGGTATGCTGCTGAACGTTTTGAGCGCAGTGCGAGGCGGTTTGCTGAGCATGGAATCGAAAGGATGGGCGTCGCATCCTTTTTGGTTTTGGTTTTTGCAAATCGCCTATGTTGTTTGCGGCGTAGTGACATGGCAACATTGGTTCAGTTTGTTGCCGGTGATTGCGATGATGGTCAGCACGGTGACCATGTGGAGAAAAAACGGCCGGCAAATTCGTACCATGCAGTTATTGGTGGTATCTCCTTGTTGGATGATTTACAGTAGCTTGGTTTTTTCGGTGTCTGGGATAGTCACAGAACTATTTAATATCGTGTCTATTGTAGTCTCTATCGTTCGTTTTGGATGGAATGGTCTGAATTTGCCTGAGCCGGAGCAATCGAACATTCCGCATAGATAAAAACAGGCCGGCGGCTA
>CABQCM010000449.1 GCA_902462665.1 uncultured Oscillospiraceae bacterium
GTGAAAAACGTGATATTCCGCGCAATGCGCGGTTACATTTTAGAGAAACGGAGTGTTAATTATGAACCAAAAGAAACATTGCACACGCGCACGGCGTGTAAAGTCTGTCTTACTTGCCGCTGTCTTGCTGACCACCCTGGGCGTGACCGGCTGTCAGCGCCAGGGCGCCGGATCCAATGCGGATGCAGATAAGGCCGCGGGCTATCAGCTTGACCCTCCCACGGCCGGGGAGGAGATTGCGGTGCTGCACACCTCGATGGGGGACATCCGCATTCGCCTGTTCCCCGATGCGGCTCCCAAAACGGTAGAGAATTTCAAGGGCCTGATTCAAAAGGGATACTATAACGGTATTACCTTTCATCGGGTCATCGAGGATTTTATGATTCAGGGCGGCGACCCCACCGGCACCGGCCGCGGGGGAGAGAGCATCTGGGGCAAAGCCTTTGAGGATGAGTTTAATAAAAATCTGCTCAATCTGCGCGGCGCGCTGTCCATGGCAAACGCCGGGGCGAATACCAACGGCAGCCAGTTCTTTATTGTGCAGGCCGGCGCAGACTCCTTTAGCTGGGCGGATTACGAGGCCAATAAGGCACTTTATAAGGCGCGGATGGGCTACGACGTGGACGCTGTGCCCCAGGATGTGCGCGACCTTTATACCCAATACGGCGGCGCGGCATATCTTGACGGCGGCTACCGGGTGGACAACGCCGGGCATACCGTCTTTGGCCAGGTGTTTGATGGGATGGACGTGGTGGACGCCATCGCGGGCGTTGCGGTGGATGGCAACGATAAGCCCATTCAGGATGTCACCATCAATTCGGCGGAGCTTCTTGCCTACGAGGGATAATGACGCAAGTCTTTTCGGACGCAGATGGCCCGTTGGCTGCGAAAGGGTGAGAATGTCTGCGCAGACCAAACAGCAGCGATGATAAAGCCGATATCGGCTATCGCTGGAGCATCGTAATATTGGGGCGGGGAGAGCTCCCCGCCCTTTTTGGGTCAGCGACAAAAGCCATCCTGCATGTTGGCGCGCTGTTGGCCCGGTAATGTGTGAATCTATTGTAGAAAGGACAGGATTTCAACCATGCAAGACGACCGTATCCGGCTGCAAAAATATTTGTCCGAGTGTTCGGTGGCTTCCCGGCGCAAAGCGGAGGAGCTGATCGAGCAGGGCAAAGTGAAGGTCAACGGCCGTGTGGCTCATCTGGGCGACAAGGTCAGCCCCCGCGCCGACGTGGTGACGGTAGGCTCCCGGCGTATCGTGCGGGAAAGGGGAGGGCGCATGTACCTCATGCTGCATAAGCCGCGCGGGTTTGTCACCACGATGAGCGACGAGATGGGGCGACGGTGCGTGGCCGATTTGCTCGACGACGTTCCAGTGCGGGTGTATCCTGTCGGCCGACTTGACCGGGATTCGGAGGGGCTGCTGTTGTTCACCAACGACGGGGATTTTGCCAACCGTATGATGCATCCCTCGGGGCACGTCCCCAAGACCTATCGCGTCACAGTGCGCCCGCCTGTGCGGGAGGAACAGCTTGACGCGCTGCGTTCCGGCGTGGTCATCGAGGGCCGCGCGACCGCGCCTTGTGAGGTGACGGTGCTGTCGGAGGAAGACGCCAGAGTGGTTCTACGCGTGATTTTGCAGGAGGGAAGAAACCGGCAAATCCGCAAAATGTGCGAGGCAGTCGGGCTGGAGGTGGCACGCCTCAAACGAACGGCGGTGGGCAGCCTGACGCTGGGAATGCTGCCGCAGGGAAAGTGGCGGGAGCTCAGCGAGCAGGAGGTACGCACCCTGATTTCCGACTCCAAGCACCCAAAGGCGGGAGAGAATTCGAAAAAGTTCAGAAAAAACCATCGTTAGT
>CABQCM010000450.1 GCA_902462665.1 uncultured Oscillospiraceae bacterium
GGGTGGCCTTTGGCGCAGCGATCGCGGCCGGCTGCCAGGAGTTTTCGGCCATCGCCGTCGTGGGCGGAGCGCAGGACAGTGCCGACAGCATCTGCTTTCCCTGCGGTGTCTGCCGGCAGGTCATGCGGGAGTTTTGCCGGGACGATTTTTTGATTTACCTGCTGGATGGGGAACAGATTGTCCGTTACCGACTGGATGAATTACTGCCCCATTCCTTTTCATTGGAAGGAGAACACGGCCATGCGCATGATTGATATCATTGAAAAAAAGCGGGACGGCGGCCGGCTCAGCCGAGAAGAAATCGCTCATTTCGTCGCCGGCGTGACCAATGGGAGCATTCCCGATTACCAGATTTCCGCATTGATGATGGCGGTGTTTTTTCGTGGCCTCGACCCAGAAGAAACCGCTTGTTTAACCGATGAAATGGCCCGCAGCGGGGATATGGTCGATCTCTCGCCGTGCGGCGGCGTTACGGTGGATAAGCATTCCACCGGCGGCGTGGGCGACAAGACTACCCTGGTCGTGGCTCCTGTGGCAGCGGCTCTAGGCTGCAAAGTGGCAAAAATGAGCGGCCGTGGGCTAGGCCATACCGGCGGCACCATTGATAAATTGGAATCCATCCCCGGATTCCGCACCACCCTCACCCCAGAAGAACTTCTCACCCAGGTGCGGCGCATCGGCCTTTGCGTGGCCGGCCAAAGCGGCAACCTTGCTCCGGCGGATAAAAAGCTTTACGCTCTACGGGATGTGACCGCTACCGTCGATCAAAAATCCCTCATTGCCGCCAGCGTGATGAGCAAAAAGCTGGCCGCTGGGGCGCAGTGCATTGTGCTCGACGTCAAGACGGGCAGCGGGGCTTTTATGAAGACACAAGATGAGGCCGAGGAACTGGCAAACGCCATGATTTCCATCGGTCATGCCGCATCACGGCGCGTTACGGCGCTAATCACCAACATGGACGCACCGCTCGGCCTTGCAGTGGGCAATTCTCTGGAGGTGGCCGAGGCGATACGCACATTACGCATGGAGGGGCCCGCCGACCTGACGGCGGTTTGTGTGGCCTTGGCTTCCCATATGGTGTGTCTATGCACCGGGAAGCCTTACGAGGAATGCGAAACCGATGTACGCCGCGTGCTGGGCAACGGGCAAGCTCTGCAAAAGCTGCGCGAGATGGTCGTCGCACAGGGGGGCAGCCCAGACTGCATCGATCATCCCGAGCGGCTCCCTCATGCGGCCTATGCGGCACAACTCATTGCGCCACAGGAAGGCTTTATTACGGCAATGGACAGTCATGGCATTGGTACCGCCTCCTGTCTGTTGGGGGCTGGACGCACCGCTGTGCAGGAAAGCATCGCACCAGGTGCGGGTATCCTTTTCTCCAAACGTTTGGGTGATAAGGTGAAGCAAGGAGAACCGATCGCCACGCTGTATTTCGACGAGGAGGCTCGGCTCGCGCCCGGTCGGGAACGGCTGCTTTCGGCCATCACCATCTCAGACGCTCCCCCCGCTCCCCAGCCGCTCATTTATTCGGTGCTCGGCGACGGGAAAATTTATTAAACAGAAGAATTCTATGTTTCTACTCCTCGTCCCCTCTTTGCCTGCACTACTTCCACAGCCGACAAACTGGCGGATTGGATGCAATCACCAGCGGTGTGCCCCCTATAAGCGGGGCCTACTGACTAAGGCAAAATGGAGTCTCGACAATTTGGCAACGTATTACCATCTCGAGCTTCTATATGATGGTATGCGCACCAACATATGGCGGTTTCGTTCTTTCCTATTCACATTTGTGGCTTGGCTTCGCCTCGCCAAGTTTTATTGTAGCATGACTCTTTTCCTCCGGTAGAACCGGGGGAT
>CABQCM010000451.1 GCA_902462665.1 uncultured Oscillospiraceae bacterium
TGCGGAAGACCACCCCAGCCGACGTATTTGGATAGGATTTCCTGTTCCTGCGGCGTTGCCTGCCGTCCTTCGGCTTCGATCTGTTTGAGTGCCTGAATGGCGGCGATATTGAACGCATATTTCGTTTTTGCGCCGCCTTCGCCCAGATGATCGTCCGTGATGCGGAAATTCTGCACTCTGGACTGTTCGATTTTGGCTTCGGATTCAACAGAAGTTTCAGCATTGGCATCTTTCCGAACTTGTTCATCGGGCGGTTTTGGGTTATCGGTTTCGGTTTGAGCTGGCGCTGCCTGCCCATCAAATCGAAAGGCATTTCGCGCATCCTCGGCAAGCATCCGCTCGAAGACATCCCGCCGTTCTATCCTTGAAATTGGATAAAGCAGCGTCGGATCACGCATGGTTACATGCGTATCCGTGACTTCTTCAATGATAAACGCCGTATTGCCCAAATAGACAGTATCGCCTGCCTGATAGGGCGGCATCGGAGGGTGGTGGTCATCGACTAAATCTGATGGACTTTCAGATTCCTGCGTTACAGCAACTTCTTCTGGTTGTTCAGGAAAATCGCGCCCTTCTACCTGCGCATGTGCCTTTTCGTCTGGATAATGACCATAAATGTACAGATACCGATGCTCTTGATGGTTGTAAACAGCGGCACCATCATAGGCAAATCCATCGCTTTCCATTGTGCCGTTCACATAGCCTTGCGCGACCTTGATTGCTTCTTCCAAGGTTTGATATTCGATTTTCTCATCAAACCCATTTTCAAAGTGGTGATAAACTACAACTTGATACTGCGGAGTCATCTGCTCGTCATAGTCATCAATCGCTTCTTTTGTCAACCATTCCGGTTTTGCAGGAAGCGTTTCATAAATCTCCCGCATTTTTGCAATCTGCGCGCGAACATTTCCCGCCCACAGATACTTTTCTGCACGACCGCCAGCGTCGAGAAAATAATCGCAGTCTGCTTTCAGACGGCTTAAAAGTCGGTAGTTTGGATTTTGTTCCTGTTCGTTTTGCCCCTGTTTACTCTGGAGATTGCCGTGCATGGCCTGCATAGTGGGCTGGGTCTGCTGCTCAATGGCAGAATCGCGAAATACCCTTGTGCCATCCGCTCCAAACTCCGCTTCATAAGCATTGATAGCATTTTCGGCTTCATGATCGACAGAAAGCAGCGTATAAACGTGATATGCGGCGCTGTTTTCCCGCTTTTCCGCAATCGTAACATCAACCTTATCTCGCAGCTGCTCCACATACTGTTCCAAGCTGTGTGCAGGTATTTTGCACATGGCAACACGCCCTACACCCTCTAAATTTCGGCTCGTCAGATTCAATCCAAGATTTTCCGCAGCCTGCCGTGCATCCTCATCATACAATTCAAAGAAGTCGCCAACCTGAAACAGTACAATTTCATCAGGATGCGCAGCCTTAATGCTGTTATAGGTGTCGTAATCCGTGTTTCGTGCTGAATCCTGTACCTCTTTCTTCTCGTAAAGTGCCTGCTTTTCGGGTGTCAAATAACGGTTCATCTGGATAAGTCCGTCAATCCGTTCGGCAACCTGATTCCATTTCAGCAGCACATCGGGACAGTTGCTTTTCCTGAGCTGTATCCCCTTTGCATCGTGGCTTTCCGAACTCCCATGTTCACCCGATACGCCGGGCATTTTTCCGCCTATCCCGTACTCGTTTTTCAGAAATTCCAGCTTTTCATTGGTGCTGTGAGGTGCTGAAAAGAACTGATAAATTCGACTGTCCGCGCCCGCAATCGGAGCGCTTTGGGTCAGCACTGCGTCGATTTCATCCTGCGTCATAAAGCCGCGAACATCGGGCAGCAGCATCTCGCCTTCGGG
>CABQCM010000452.1 GCA_902462665.1 uncultured Oscillospiraceae bacterium
TGCACTGCCGCTCGGGATGGCCCATCACGTCGAGCAGGGCGCTGATGCGCTCCAGCCCGGGGACGCTCCCCTTCCAGCAGACCTCGTGAATATAATGCAGAGCTTCGTCAAGAGTCATAAAATAGCCTTCTGTCTTTGTTGAAATTATCCGGCGTTTTTGCCGTTATTTTTGTATTTTACCGGCGGCCAGAGCTTGGCAGCGGTGAATACCTTCGATTTATAGAGCAGCCATACCACCAGCGCATCGATCACGAACGTAATGCCGAACTGAATCGAACGGGTCGCAAGCTTCGTCAGGAAAAACGCTTGCTTCGCGTCGCCGCCGTAGACAAATGCAAGCGCAAAGCTCTGCCAGAGAATGGAGCCAAGCGCGATTGGCGGCAGGAACGACAGCGCGACCGTCCACAGGTTCGTCTTTTTGACAAGCAGCGGCTGGAACAGGCCCGCGCTCAAGCCGTAGAGAATGGGCGGCAGGCAGAAAAGCGGGTTGTAGCCGTAGCCGGAGAACAGGCAGCCGACAAAATCCGCCGCAAATCCGACCAATGCGCCGGGCAGCGGCCCGAACAGCATACCGGCCAGGAAGATCGGCACAGCTTCAATGGAAAAGCGAGTCGTCTCGTTCGGCATGGGGACGATAAAGCGGGCCAGAACGACGGATACGGCGGCCAGCAGTGCGCAGGACACCAACGTCCGCACGTTTTTCAGGCCATGATGCGGCGTAGACCGCGCAGTGATAGCAGATGTGTTTTTAGACATAAAAAAGCCTCCTATTTTGTAAATGGGAGGAGGTTGAAACAATATTTCATTTCACAAGCTGGAAACTGCTGTACAATTTCTGTTTGCTTCAGCGGATGCGAAAATGGCACCGCGGGAAAATCCCTTCGCCCGGTGGCAACCTCCCATCCAGCCGGTACTTGACGCGCCATTTCTTACTCATTCATGCAACTTTCGGGTACGCATGCTGCTTTGTTGAATTGACAGGGTCACATCTGCCTGCCCTTCCGGTTTTCTCCTTCGCTATCATTGTATTGCTTTTTTCAAAAATAGCAAGAGGATTTTCAATATTTTTTTACTGATTTTTTGCAGAGCGGCGCTTCCGCCGCGTTTTCGCGCTCCATACTGTCTGCAGGGCACAGAAAAAGCCGCCCTCCGCGGCAAAAAGAGGCCGGCCCATGGCAGGACTGCACACCCTTCTTCGAATGCGCACTACACCCGTTACCCATACAGCCAGCTCGGAAACGGCTGCCTCACGGCACACGGGGTGGGCTGCTTAGTGCTGCTTGGTTCCCCACCTGACACGGTTCACAGGGCCCCGTTGCGTAAGACCGAATCTTCAACGCCGCTTATATGGGTCAGACGATACAATACGCACCCTCGGTCGGGATTTCCTCCCCGCTGTAGCGGATTGCGGGTAACAAGGCACCGCTATCTCCCCGAGTAGTGCAGCCTTGCCACAGGCCGGCAGGCCCTGACAAGGAAAAGTCTTCAGTCGAGTCTGCTTTCGACGAAATCGACCAGCTCACCGACTGTGTTGAGCTTTTCTTCCATCTCCAGATCGACGCCCAGCTCCGATTCCAGATCCATTACCATCTCGACGGTGTCGAGCGAATCAATGCCCAGCGATTCAAAGGTCGTCTCGCGGGTGATCTCATCCGGCGAAATGTCAAGCTGCGCGGCCAGATAGGACCGGATCTTCTCAAACATGATATCTTCCTCCATCCATCACACCGGCCTGTTTTTCCCTCTGCGGCCGGTGGAGCGGTTATGTGATAGAATAATCATACGGATTTTTCTGTCGTTGTCAAGTGTTGATTTTTGAAGATTGTGCAAATTCTGCCCTTCCCG
>CABQCM010000453.1 GCA_902462665.1 uncultured Oscillospiraceae bacterium
GTACTGCACCGCCGGGAAGCTACGGTGCGTATGCAGCTCACCCGGGCGCGTCGGCTTCTTCAGCAGATGCTGGAGGCGGACGCTTAAGATATCGCACAGGAGGGCCACAAAACGTTCACGCGTAATATGAAAATAAAATTAGAGAAAGGAACGATTGCCGAAATGAATTCGGAACAATATAAAGAGGCGTTTACCGCCATTGCACCCGATGAGGAATTGATACAGTCCACTTTGGCCGCCGCAAAGCCCAAAAAGGCCCTTAGTCCCTTCCGCGCGGCTGGCCTGGCGGCTGCGGCGGTTTGTCTGGCTGCGGTGCTGTGCATACCATGGATTCCAAAATTCGGGCGCAATGTCTTACACTCGGCCAGCACAGCGTCCCCGGCGCAGGCGGATACTCTGGATGGGCATACCACGCCTTCTCAGACCGAAGACGAGGTGCGAACGGCTGAAGCATATTCCCAAATTTCCGATTACGCCATTTCCGAAGCTCCCTCCCACACGGTCTCCTACAATGTGATAACCCCGCCTGCGAGCTCGCAGGCGCAGGTATCCTCAGCGGCAAGCGACGCCTATTCTCCCCAGTTGTCCACTCTTCCGGGGCTGCAAGTCAACGAGCTTTCGGGCAGCGTGGGAGCGGATAGGCTATACTTTCCCCCGGATGTTTACGACACAGCAACCTGGAGTCTGGAGCAATTTACCGAACATTGGGGAAAAAGCATCCTTCCCTCCTCCCTTCCAAAGGATTTGACCGAATACCAGCCGGGACACGCCGGAGAGGTGGTGCTGACCAAGGAGGGAGAGCTGGCGTACGACGTCTATCACTTTACCTTTGCCGAGTGCTTTGACGAATCCTACGATCCGCTTCGCCGCCAAGTTACCCTGTCGGTTTCGACGCTGGGCCAAGCGAAGGATGCGATTTACCCGCTGGAGCATCCGGTATTATCTCACCTGAACGGGGTTGATGTGATGTTCGGCCATTGCAGTATGCCCTACGGCCCCTACGATCCCGATACGCACGCCCCCGCCGGCGAATCGGATGTTTACGTCGCGGAATTTACCTGCGGCGGCATTGAGCACCAGCTCATCACCGAAAATCTGACGTTGGAGGAGGCGCAAAAGATTCTGCTGTCCCTGCTGTAATGGAATGTTCAAGAGCTTTTGCATGAAATTTACAATCTTTTGGCCGAAAGCGATTGAATTCCCCCCCGTGCTTTGATATAATATAAAGTAACAAATAGGTAGGAGGGATCCAGCATGGATAACACCATCAATCTCCATGAGGTCAATATTAAAGAATTTGTCACGGAACTGGACAACTGCAAAGGCAACGTGTATCTGACCACCAAGGAAGGGGATAAGCTCAACCTGAAGTCCACCCTCTGCCGTATGATCGGCATCACCCGGCTGATTGAGAATGGCACGATTTCGGACGCGACCATTGAATGCGATCTGCAGGAGGATACCACCCGGTTGTTCCGGTTTAATCTTTACGGCAATAAGGAAAAATAAGCATTGGTTGCAAACCCGGTCGCGGAAATACTTCCGCGACCGGGTTTCTTTGTTACTCAAAATTATCCCCGTACAACGCGCCGCAAGGCGGCTGCTTTGGCCACCAGTTTGGTGAAAAATCCATATCTTTTCGGCTGCCAAAATTGCACGGCTTTTCGGTAAATGGTAATAAAGAAGTATTAAAAACGATTATGATTTACCGAAAAACAGCGTACAAAACAAAAGAGATATAGGTTACAAAATACTTGTATCCATTTCGCTATATCGTTGAGCATATAGAATAATTTTATGCGGTTTTCAAAAGAGCAATCATTAATATCCTGTTTCAAGATTAG
>CABQCM010000454.1 GCA_902462665.1 uncultured Oscillospiraceae bacterium
TGCTGGTTGCCGCCCGACAGATTTTTGGCCAACTGCTGATCGGATGGGGTTTTGATGCGCAGGTCGTTAATGGCCTTTTGACTTAAGCGGGCTTCCTTGCGGCGATTGACAACCCCCAGCGGCGAACACAGGTGATCCAGGTTGGCCAGCGCAATGTTTTCCCGTACCGAAAGGTTGACGCACAGGCCCTCCCGCTTGCGATCCTCGGGCGCGCAGACGATCCCCGACCGGATGGCACGAATGGGCGAGCCGGTGTTGACGGCGTGGCCGTCGAGCAGGATTTGACCGTCGTCCATGGGAGCCGCGCCCGACAGGCAGCGTACCATTTCGGTGCGGCCCGCGCCCATCAGCCCGGCAATGCCGATGATCTCGCCCTCGTACAGGTCGAAGCTAACGTCTTTGACCTCGTCGCCGGCGGTGAGATGCTGTACCGATAGAATCTTTTTTCCACGGCTTGAGGGAACGCGGGGATACTTTTCCTTGATCTCCCGCCCGACCATGAGGGAAATAATTTCGGGAATGGAGGTATCGGCAAAATTTTTGGTAGCGACATACTGCCCGTCCCGAAAGACAGTGATGCGGTCGGTGATGTGGGTTAACTCCTCCAGCCGGTGGGAGATGTAGATGATGCCGTGTCCCGATTCGCGCAGTTCCTTGATGATACGGAACAAATCGTTGATTTCACGGTCGGTCAGCGCCGAGGTCGGCTCGTCCATAATGAGGATTTTCGCATTGACTGACAGCGCCTTGGCAATCTCCACCATCTGTTGCTTGGAAACGGTAAGCCGTCCCACCACGGTGCCCGGGTCAATATCCAGGTGCAGCCGCTCGAGTACTTCAGACGCCCTGCGGTTTAATTCCCCGCGGGAAATCACGCCCAGCTTCGACGGCTCGCGGCCGAGAAACATGTTATCCGCCACCGTCAGGTGGGAGCACATGTTCAGCTCCTGGTGGATGATGGCGATTCCCAGTTCCTGCGCTCCCTTGGGGGTCAGATCGCCTACCGGCTTTCCCCGCACGAGATATTCGCCCGAATCCCGCTGGTAGATACCGGCGATGATTTTCATCAGGGTCGATTTCCCCGCGCCGTTTTCCCCGAGCAGGGCGTGGACTTCGCCCGGTTTGAGGTCAAAGGAGACCTGATCGAGCGCCTTGACCCCTGGGAAGGACTTGGACACGTTGGTCAACCGTATGAGATCGTGCGCCATTTTCCTCGCCTCCTTGTTTTACAAAATGAAACAATGCTATTATCCGCACATTGAAAGCCAATATACCATGAGAAGAACACACAAATAATTTTGACCGGTTCGCTTGATTTCAACCGGCTGTCTTGGTATCATATAAAAAGACAACGCTGCGATTTTATCGAGCGTTGCCGTTTCAAAAATTTTTATAAAGAATCGTTGCTTTTGCCCACCGAGAGGAGAAAGGAATATGAATTTGTCCCATTTGGGCGGCTCGGCGTTGGATGACGATACGATTGGCCTGTATCTGCATCTGCCATTCTGCGATGGAAAATGCCCATATTGCGATTTTTATTCCTTCCCGCCGACCGAGAGGGAAATGGATCGGTATACCGACGCGCTCGAGCGGGAATTGGAACGCTGGGCAGCGCGGACGGGGCGGCGGGCGCACAGTCTCTTTTTGGGCGGCGGAACCCCCACGTTGATGGGAAAGCGGCGTTTGGAGCGTCTGGTCGGTGCGGCACGGCGGCTTTTTTTGACCGAGAACGCCGAGATCACCTGCGAGGCCAATCCGCGCTCCTCCATGGAGGAATTGCTGGAGACGCTCGCTGCCGCCGGGGTCAATCGCATGTCGTTTGGGTTGCAGTCGTCCAATAGA
>CABQCM010000455.1 GCA_902462665.1 uncultured Oscillospiraceae bacterium
CATAGTAGGTACGCAGTTTTCGAATCTCTGCAGCTTCGTTCAGCCGTGCATTTTGAAGTGCAGCATACTCTGCTTTCGCATCATCCAGTTCTTGTTGGTATCGCCGGATTTGCTTGGCAATCATATCTTCGGTAAAATTGCTTGTACCATCAAGGCATTTCAGAATCTCACCTTCAAAGCGTTCCAAAGCATGCTGTGCAGTTTTAATTTTCTTTTCTACTGAAGCGCGTTTAGATTTTTGTAGATTTGATTCCTGCCTTATTCGGTTTTCTGCCATCCTTGAGTACGGTGTATCTCTAATCTGCTCAAATATCTTTGATACTGCCTGCAGAACGATAGCATCTACCTTCTCCGCAAGATATAATGCCTGTCCATCGCAGTCTCTTCCGCCTTTGTTCCGCTGACCGCGCTGAAAGCAGTTATACTTGGGCTGGACTTTTTCGCGGATGCTGCCGTCCGCCAGCTTATAGCGGTCTGTGTGCATAAATCCCGACATCTTCGCGCCACAGTGAGCGCAGTACACGATGCCCGCCAGCAGCGTTGGATTCTGACTGGTATGGGCGATTTTTCGTTCTTGCTCCGATTTGGCTTTTCTGCGGTTTATTATGTCATTTGCCTTATCGAATGTTTCCCTGTCGATGATCTGCAATTCTTGAATATACTCAGAACGAGCATTTTTCGTAATTATGTAGCCTGTATACCCCTCGTGGCGGATAATTCGGATTATGTTGCTCGACTGGAACTTTGCTCCGGCACGGGTACGCAATCCTCGATTATTTAACATTTCAGCCAGAGCATATCCGCTGGCGCCTTCTTGGATAACCTTATAAAAGAGTTCCCGAACCCATGTAGATTCTTCCTCATTGATGACCAGATCCATAACAGGCTTATCACGCTTGTTTCGTCTGCCTTGGTCCACCAGTTGATAACCATAGCATACGAAGCCACCTGTGTAGTGACCGCTGGACACAATTTGTCGGATTCTGTCGCGGGTTCGGATAGACGTTTTTTCCGACTCCCCTGCTGCCTGCCAAAAGCGGATGTAGTTCATCAGCTTATCGCCGTGTGTCTCGATTTTCTGCTGGCCTTCGTGGGTACTCCACATTTGAATTCCATGCTGGACGAACCATTCCAGCACAAAGGGAGTTTCGCTTTCGATTCGTCCGAGACGGTCAAACATATAGACCAGCAGAATGTCAAATTCGCCGTTGGCGGCTTCTTCTTTCAATTGTTGGATGGCATCGCGTTTTGATGCGGATACTTTTGAACCGGAGACGCCCTTTTCGGCCACCTCTTTTACCACCCGCCACCCTTGCTTTTGTGCAAACTTGCGGCAGTCAATTTTCTGCATCGGGATATCGTCATGGTCTACCTGTCCTTTTGTGGATACCCGGTAGGCCAGTGCAGCGCGCGGGGCATTTGGCTCTAAGCGCATCTGCTTTTCCTTAAAGTAGGCATCATCCAGCCACATCTGGTCAGCCACCGAGATTTCAACAGCTTGTCCATTCTGGTCTACGCATATCATAAGTTTCACCTCGCTGTTCATGTTGCGGAAATGGTTGGTGCATTTTCGCAACACAAACAATACTCTATTATAATAAGGAAAGCTATTCACCAAAACGGAGAAGAACCGCTGCCTAAGTGGGCCGCAATTCTACCTATTATCCTGTTCTTCCCGCTGCTTGCGCAAATCGTATGCGGACATGATCAGTTCTTTAATCGGAATCATCACATCTGTATCGCACTTTTCCCGGAAAGCAAGATTCGCGGTATATTCCCCGCAGCGGACGACGATACTCTGCACGCCGTTTTTTCCTCTTTTTGTTTCAGCATTCTCC
>CABQCM010000456.1 GCA_902462665.1 uncultured Oscillospiraceae bacterium
CGCCAGCCTCGAGCGGGGGGACTATCCCGCATGGAAGGCCGAGCTGTTATCCCGTGTTGACCGGAGAATTTGACCTGCCGAAGGCATAAATTATTTATTTTAAAAAAATGGAATTGTTTTTCTGTTTTTCACATGATAAAATAAAGTGGAAAAGAGAGAAATGTTATGAAGCTGATTCGAACGCTTGTCTTAATGTTGTCGATCTGCTTGTTGGTTTGTATGGCTCCCTTTGCCGCTGCGGAGGAATCAGGCGATTACCGTTATGAAATTTCAAATGGAACCGCTGTGATTACCAAATATCTTGGCGCGGGTGGAGATATTACGATTCCGTCCATGCTAGGCGGCGCGCCGGTGACAGAGATTGGAGAATATGCGTTTGCAAATCGTGCTGATTTGACGAGCATTACGATTCCGAACAGCGTAACGAACATTCAAGAATATGCATTTTATATCGATACCGGTCTGACCACTCTGGTGATCCCGGATAGTGTAAACAGCATTGGATATAATGCGTTTGGAGGTTGTACCGGCCTGAGAACGGTTACTGTTCCCCAGAGTGCGATCAATGAATTTGCCCTGATTTTTGTGGAATGTAAGGAACTGATTTCGAGTATTATACTTTCGGACAATGTGACGAGGATTGGCTTCCGTGCATTTGGTGGCTGCAATGCTTTGACCAATATTTTTATCCTCGACAGTGTGATAAGCATCGAAAGCGGTGCGTTTTATGCCTGCCATAGCTTGCCTGAAATTGTTATTCCAAGCAGTGTGACTAGTATTGATGAGTTTATCTTTGCTAATTGCGATAGCTTGACTTCCATTACTATTCCAGCTTGCATGGTGGATAAACTCCGCTCTGTTTTCTGGGGATGCATGGAACAGGTAGAGCATGTCGTATTTGCGGATAACGTGACAACGATCAGCGATTTCGCACTTTATGGGTTCCGTGCGCTGACCAGCGTTACCATTCCAGAAAGCGTAACCCGTATTGAAATGGGAGCCTTCGACAGTTGCCGTAGCTTAAAGGATGTGGTAATTCCAGAAAGCGTACAATACATTGGGGACGGCGCGTTTCATTCCTGTATTAGTCTTGAAAATATTTACCTTCCAGCAGATACTGTGCTTGACCGTAGTGTGTTTTATGGCTGTACAAGTTTAGAAAGCGTAGATCTTCCCACAAACTCCAACATAATTCCAGGTGGGCTTTTTTATAGCTGTACGAGATTGACGGACATTGTCATCCCAGAAGGCGTGACCACTATAGAGGATAGTGTATTTTACGGCTGTACCAACTTAACCGGCGTTATGATTCCCGACAGTGTAACTAGTATAGAAGAATATACGTTTTTTGATTGTCCTCAACTCACCGTTTACGGTTATGAAGGCTCGCAGGCGGAGCAATACGTACGGGACAATCATATTGCCTTTGAAATACTGAAAAGTCAAACCGCCGGCTGCGGCGATATCAACGAAGACGGCAACATCGATGCTCGATGCGTTGATGGCTTTGCAGCATAGCGTGGATATCCTGCATTTAAAAAACAGTAGTTCGCAGAACGGCTGGCATCGTGCCCAGCAGTGGAATTCTTTGAATCCTTTTGGCGCCGCCGACGTGGATCGCAATGGGCAGGTTGACGCCGCCGCCGCGCTTTTGATCCTGCAAAAGTCGGTGGGGCTCATTGAGCAGTTTCCCGCGGCGGGATAGGGCCATTCTACCTGCATCAGACCAAGCGGCCGGGGTAACCCGGCCGCTTTTTGTATGCATTTTGTCCCCGCGCGGAAATAATGGTTGCAATTGGGATATTTTCTGGATATAATAAGACTTAACTTACTTGG
>CABQCM010000457.1 GCA_902462665.1 uncultured Oscillospiraceae bacterium
CCCGCCGTAAAGAATGCGCCCCTGCGTGGGATCATACAGGCGCATCAGCAGCTTGACCAGCGTGGTCTTGCCCGCTCCGTTGTATCCCACCAACGCAATCTTTTCCCCGGGCCGGATACGCAGGCAGACGTCGTGCAGCACCGGCCGATCGCCGTAGGAAAAACCGACGTGGTCGAGTACCAGCTCCGCCTCACGATCTGGCAAGGAGACCGGATTGGGCGGTGAAGTCACGGTAACTTCGCAGTCCAAAAAGCGCCGAATTTTCTCAATGTACAGACTGTGCTCCTGCACCTGCGCCATGGCGTTGGAAATCATCCAAAAGCTGTGACGCACGTTGCCGCAGGAATTGTACAGCGTGACCATTACGCCGTAGTTTAAGGTGCCCAATACGATCGACCGATAGAGCAGATGCAGAAGATAACATCCGTCAATTAAAAAATTTCCAAACAAAAAATTGGTAAGAAACCCGCTGATGACCAGCGGCCAGGTGCCGCGGTCGGCCCGCTGGCGCAGCGCGCTGGACGCCTGGTCGAATTCCTCCATCAGTTTGCCCTGGATGCGTCCCAGCCGCAGTTCTTTGGCATGATCACCCAGATAAAAAACACGACTAATGTAATCCCGTTTGCGCTCGAGCGGCCGCATTTCTTCCCGCAGGGCCACCCGTTTTTTGTTGCGCCAGGCCGACACAAAGAACACGCCAAAGAAGGACAGCGCCACCGCCGCCATGCCGATCACATCCTGTGTGAGCATGTAGCCGCCAACCACCGCCGCACCCGCGATGCCGCCCAGCAGTTGGGACGCTGAGTTCATCACGGCAACCACCCGGTCGGTAGCCTCTCCCATGGCCCAGACAAAGTCGTTATAATACTGCGGATCGTCATACCGCTGCAAATCCATCGCCGCCGCTTTTTGGTACAGCTCCATACGGATACGGCGGCTGATGCGCTGTCTGGCATGAGGCTCAATGCGAGTATTGACGAAGTTTCCCCACACGTTGACCAGACCGCAAACACATAGAAAGACACACAAAATAAAGGTAAAAACCTCTGCAAACGGCCGGCCGGCCAAAATAGCGTCAATCACATAGCCGATGAGGTAAACGTGCTCGATAAAAACAATAATGCGGTTTTCCGCTCCGCCAACGAGCACGTGAAAGGTGTAATAGGGCGCCTCGCGAAAGGCGATTCGAAGCAAAAACAGGTTGTTTTTGAGAATGCGCGCCAACGACTGACGTGGCTTTTTTTCTTTGGCTTTGCGCTGCATGATTCTCTCTCCTTCCGTCGATTAAGCTGGGGGAAGTCGGACCCGGACGCCTCTCAATGATATCTCGCTGAGAGGTGCTTCGCAGTTTTCAGATTGAGATGTTTTCGCTGGACAAGCACTGCGGAAATAAATCGTCTGAAAACCATTCGAGTGCGGCTCTCCTCAGATTATCCGGCATTCGATGAATCTGGCTCTTTCGTCCACAAATAATGCTCGGCCTGCTTGTCGAACATGACGGCGTAGCCCCCCCGCCGCTTCATTAACTCCTCATGGGTCCCCTGTTCGGCAATCCGGCCGCCCTCCAGGCGGACCACCCGGTCAGCCACCGTGGAAGAGGACATTCGGTGGGAGATAAACACGCTGATTTTTTCCCCTTCGCTTCCATCACGGCAATGCGCGACAAAATTCTGCATCAGCTTGTACTCGGCCACCGGGTCGAGCGCGCTGGACGGCTCGTCCAGCAACAGAATGGCGCTTTTTTTGGCAAAGGCCCGGGCCACGGCGATCTTTTGCTGTTCCCCACCCGATAGATTCGCACCATTGTCGTCAAACTCTC
>CABQCM010000458.1 GCA_902462665.1 uncultured Oscillospiraceae bacterium
GATTGAGTATTCGGGATTCGGTGGAGGTTGCGCCCGGCAACGAAACCCGAATACTCAATCTGATACTGGATGGCTTGACAGTCATTCGCAAAAAGGATTCTGTCTGCGGCGATTTGGTGGTGCTGCAAGATTGCTTTGTGCAAAATCTGGTGATTAGTAATGTGAACGTAGTCGACCAGAATGGATGGCGCGGCAGTCTGGTGCGGTTGGATCCGGGAGCACGGGTGGCCCGGCTTTGTGTCCGAGAGGCAGAGGACAGCGATCTGGAGCGGCTGCTGTGCTGGAATGGAGGGCAGGCGCAAAGGGTTTGCTTGCCGGAGGAATAAACTGGATCGAATGCATTCTCATGGGTGGAAAGAGGGAAAAGCCAAGTGGCAAGGAAGCTTCGCACCAAAGAATTAATCCATACAAAACTCGCCGCCAATTACGGCGGCTGGATCTATTGCACCGAATGCGGAGAAAATATTGGATACTTGTGTTATGCGACTTACGATAGAGTGAACCTGCGTTATCAGTGCAACTGTGGAAGCTGCGGCAGCGCAATGCTTGATTTTGAGGACAGCGCGCCAGACCATGCATGCGGCGAGCGTCTGATCACCATAAAAAATCGACTGTGCTGCCCGATGGAGAATTCTCCGCTTGTTACGCTGCTTCCCAAAAAGCTGAAAAGCTACGAGCTTGAAATTGTCTGTAAAGCTTGCGGAAATCTATATCACGAAACAATGTAATAAACGATACGGCTGCAGTTCGGAGAGGATTGGCGTTATGGAATGGGCAAATGAAAAGAAAAAACTTTCACATTTTTGGTATTACTATAAATGGCCGGTTATCGTTATCGCGCTGATGGTCGCTATTTTTACCTTTTTTACGGTACAATGCGCCACGAGAACCAAGGCCGATTATTCCGTCGTGCTTTACCTGAACCAAACGGTTTCTTTGGAGCAGCGCATCGTTTTGCAGGAAATGCTGGCCCGCTCGGGAGAAGATCTTAACGGTGACGGCAAAGTGGAGGTGGAAGTGTTCGATGTCTCCTTCAGCGACCGCGAGACCAACACCAACGTTATTTCCGCCAACCGCATCAAAGCTATGGGGCAGATGTCGCTTAGCGACAGCATGATTTATATAACGGATCAAAAGCGTTTCCCCGAATATCTGGAATACGGTTTGTTCCAAACGTTGGATTGGCTTCCCGACCGGGAAGGCTGCGCATGGAACTGGAAAGGCAGCGAGATGCAGCAAACCTTGAGCGAATTTGGCTTGCCGGAGGATTTGTATTTTTCTCTTCGCAGGGTAGAGGGGACAAAGGTAGCTGACGATTCCGGCGTGGATGAAAGGCTCGCGCAAGCGGAGAAGCTACTTCGAGCATTGATTGCGCCGGCGGTATCATAAAAAAATACGCCCACCGGGAAAACCGTTCCGGATGGGCGTATTGTGTTCCTTACAAAAATATCGTAAATCCATGATGCAAGAGGGGATGAAACTTGCTATATCATGCTTCACAAGCGCCCAATCTATCGGTCTTAGAGCCGCGCGTCTCGAACCATGAAAAACCCTTGGTTTATTTTTCACAGAAAAGGGAAAATGTCCTCGTCTATTTAAGCAACGCTGTGGAGCTTTATGCCAAACGAGCGGGTATCGTCTGTCAAAGTCCAATCAAGAAATGGGGCAGTTATGGCTTTACAAAAGAGGGATTGCTCAAGCTGGACGAATATGTTTGAGTTATAATAGGGACAAGTTAGAAAACCTTAATCAGAAGGTTGCTAATTTGATCCCTATTTTTTATGCCTGAAAACAAGAGTAAATACACAACAAGGAGGC
>CABQCM010000459.1 GCA_902462665.1 uncultured Oscillospiraceae bacterium
CTTGCTGCCCCTGCCGGGGATAACGACGGACAAGCCGTTTTCCCGGCACAGCCTGTCGCTGATGTTGCGTATGCCGTAATAGCTCCGCTTGTTGGAATTGTATTTGCGGTGGTCTATGAAATTGACCGCACAAAAAATCACATGGTTATGGATATGCCCCTTGTCTATGTGGGTAGTCAACACATATTCGTGTTGCCCCTTTGTTACCGCGTCGGCAAGCTGACGACCTATCTCATGCGCCTTTTCATAGCTGACTTCCCCCGGCTCAAAGGATTGCATGAGGTGGTGGGCTAAATTGTTGCCTTTTTCCAACGCTTGCGACAGGGTATATGCAAACTCAATATCTGCCGTTTCATAGGAGCAGCCGAATGAGGATACAAGCATTTTTTCTTCTGTCTTGGCGGGATTTTGGATATAGGCGAGGGCTTTGCTCAACGTGCTTTTAATAGGTTTAATCTTTGTAACCGCCATATCTCATTCAGCACCCCCTTTATCTCGTCTATATCCTCTTGATAGACGCTGCCCGTACTGTTCACGCGCCGCGCGATCTGATTGACGTTGACCCCGATCTTCTGTATCTCGGCGGTCATTGCCTTTATGTCGCTATGGTCTATCTGAATGATATATCCGTCGATTGCGATTTTCCGCAGATACGCCGCCATGTTCCGTGTTGGTATCAGCTTCATTTTTTCAAGGATCAAATCGCGCTCGGCTTCCGTCACGCGAAACTTTAGCTGCACCGTCCTTTTCCGTCCGTCCATTCTCTAACGCTCCTTTCCGTTCATAGAGGGTTTGGGACACTTCCCAAGGGTCTGCCCCAACAGGCGATAGCCTGTGAGGGGACAAGCTATTTTCAACCGATGCGCCGCAGCGCGGGAGGACGAAAATACGGAAGTGGGTACCCGCTTCCTATGCTTGCTATTCTTCTGTTTGCTTTCTTCCACGCTAAAAACGAGGAAATGCCAAAACCTAACGCAGAAAAGAAAAAACACCGCAATTTGCGGCGTTCCCAATGGCTGTATTGCACGAAAAAACGGGGGATTTTATTCCCCCGCAGTTTCATTTTTGACTTCCTGTATTGCTTTTGCTGTGGCGGTGATAACCGTCAAATCCTTGTTGTCCATGCTGTCAAGCAATGTTTCAAGCTGCCGCCGTTGTGTGGACTTATCTGTTTCCTTGTTTGGGAAAAAGAATTGGTCTACTGAAACATCTAAAAGCGTAACAAGCTCATAAAAGATTTGCAGGCTTGGGTGCTGTCCGCTATTCTCAATGGACGCGATATAGCGGGGAGCGATGTTCATCTTATCCGCTAACTGATTGCGTGATATGCCCTTTGCCTTTCTTGCTGCTTTTATGGCTTGACCGAAAGCCTTAAAATCAAATCTTGCGACTTCTCTTTTCATCTCATTTCACCCTACTACATTTTACTGTTCACCTTTCGATTTCGATATGAGTACACATATCATAGACTTGACCGAAATAAAGCATATAATTCACAGATAGTCCCTTGATTTTTGTTCGGCTGTCCGTATATAATTATACTTGTAGAATTATGTGAAAGGGTGTATGAAACATGGAATATATGTCTTGTCCGCAAGCGGCAAAGAAATGGAGTATATCAGAGCGGCGCGTACAGAAGCTGTGCGAGGAAAACCGCATACCCGGCGTTTCAAAAATCGGCTATATGTGGCTTATTCCCAAAGACACAGAAAAGCCCGTTGACGGACGGCGAAAAGAAAATCGCAAATCGACCTAAAAATGCTACATCATAAAGAAACCAAAATAGGATTTATAGTTAAAACTCAACGAAAAATCG
>CABQCM010000460.1 GCA_902462665.1 uncultured Oscillospiraceae bacterium
CTTTTCACCGAAGATGGCGCGCAGCAGCCGCTCCTCGGCGGTCATCTCGGTCTCTCCCTTGGGAGTAACCTTACCCACCAGAATATCGCCCGCACGAACCTCGGCGCCCACGCGGATAATGCCCCGTTCATCAAGATCCTTCAGGGCTTCCTCGCCGACGTTGGGGATATCGCGGGTGATTTCCTCCGCTCCCAACTTGGTATCGCGGGATTCCATCTCGTATTCTTCAATATGAATGGAGGTAAAGACATCGTCGCGCACAATCTTTTCGTTGATCAGCACGGCGTCCTCGTAGTTGTAGCCCTCCCAGGTCATGAAGCCGATGAGCACGTTTTTCCCCAGCGATATCTCGCCGTTGGAAGTAGCCGGGCCGTCGGCAATGACGTCGTGCTCTTTCAGGCGCTGACCCAGGCTGACAACCGGGCGCTGATTGATGCAGGTGCCCTGGTTGGAGCGCAGGAACTTGGTCATGCGATAGGTGTCGGTCTCGCCACTGTCACGGCGGACATCCACACGATTGGCCTCCACGCGGGTGACCACACCGTCATGCTCGCACAGCACGCAGACCCCCGAATCGACCGCCGCTTTGTATTCCATACCGGTACCGACGATGGGCGACTCGGTTTTGAGCAGCGGCACAGCCTGCCGCTGCATGTTGGATCCCATGAGGGCACGGTTCGCGTCGTCGTTTTCCAGGAAGGGAATCATCGCTGTAGCAACCGATACCACCATCCGGGGAGAAACGTCCATGAAATCGGCTCGCTCCCGCTCAATCTCAACAAATTCATCCCGATAACGGGCGGTAAGCTTAGGCCGGACAAAGCGGCCCTCGCTGTCAAGCGGCTCATTGGCCTGGGCGACAATGTAGTCGTCCTCCACATCGGCGGTCATATAGACCACCTCGTCGAGCACCCGGCCGGTTTCTTTATCCACCCGACGGAAGGGAGCCTCGATAAAGCCGTATTTGTTGATGCGGGCAAAGGTGGCCAAATAAGAAATCAAACCGATGTTCGGACCTTCAGGCGTCTCAATCGGGCACATGCGGCCATAGTGGCTATAATGTACGTCGCGCACCTCAAATCCGGCGCGGTCACGGGACAAACCGCCAGGGCCCAACGCCGACAGACGACGTTTGTTGGTCAGCTCCGCCAGAGGATTGGTCTGATCCATAAACTGAGACAGCGGCGAGGAACCGAAAAACTCTTTAATCGCCGCGACAACCGGGCGGATATTAATGAGAGACTGCGGAGTGATTGCATCGACGTCCTGCGCCTGCAAGGTCATCTTTTCCCGCACGACCCTCTCCATGCGGGAGAAACCGATGCGGAACTGATTTTGCAGAAGCTCGCCCACCGAGCGCAGGCGGCGGTTGCCGAGATGGTCGATATCGTCGGTGGTGCCGATGTCGTAGGGCAGACCCAGAATATAGTTGATCGAAGCGTAAATATCGGCAATGGTGATGTGTTTTGGAATCAGGTCATCCTTGCGCTCGCGCAGGGCCTCGCGCAACGCCTGCTCTCCTTCGCACGACTCCAGGATTTCACACAGAAGCGCAAAGGATACATGCTCGTTAATGCCGTATTCCTCAGGATCAAAGTCAATGAAATCTTTGATGTCCACCATGCCGTTGGACATGATTTTGAACTCCTGCTCCCCGGACGACTCGGTTTCGATGGCGACATAAACCTCCGAAACGCCCTTTTGGTCGAACAGGCGGGCCAACTCGCGGCTGACGATGGTTCCCTCTTCCGCCAGCACCTCCCCGGTCAAAGGATCAGCCACCGGGCGCGTCAAGGTACGGCCAGCGGCACGAG
>CABQCM010000461.1 GCA_902462665.1 uncultured Oscillospiraceae bacterium
CGTCGCCCTTGAGGTTGTTGTCATTGTCCTTGAGCAGTTTAAACTTGCGGGCATAGGCGTTGATCACCCGGGTGAGGGCGGTTTTAAAGGCGCTCTCGTGGGTACCGCCGTCGATGGTGTGCATGTTGTTGGCAAAGCTGATGACGTTGGTGTCAAAGCCGTCGTTATATTGCAGCGCGATCTCGGCGGCCGAGTCGCCGTCCTGTGTGCTCAGATAAACCACGCTGTCAAACAGCGGGGTACGGCCGCGTTTCTCCATGAGAAACTCGACATAAGAACGGATGCCGCCCTCGAAAAAGAGCTTGTCCTGCCGCTGCTCACCTTCGCCCGATTCCTCCACCGGCCGCTGGTCGGTCAGGGTGATGCGCACCCCCGCATTGAGGAAGGCCTGCTCCCGCAGACGGGTAAGCAGGGTGTTGTAATCGTACTCGGTCGTGTCGGTAAAAATGAGGGGGTCGGGCTTAAAGGTAACGGTCGTTCCGGTCGTATCGGTGTCGCCGATGACCTTGAGGTCGCAGGCGGGCACGCCCCGTTCAAACCGCTGGAAGTGGCGATGCTCCCCGTCGCGCACCTCGACCTCAAGCCATTCGCTGATGGCGTTGACCACCGAAGCGCCCACGCCGTGCAGACCGCCCGAAACCTTATAGCCGCTGCCGCCGAATTTACCGCCGGCGTGCAGCACCGTAAAGACGACCGATACGGCCGGAATCCCCAGCTTGGGCTGAATGCCCACCGGGATACCACGCCCGTTGTCGGCCACCCGGATGATGTTGCCGGGCAGGATATCGACCTCAATGTGATCGCAGTAGCCCGCCAGAGTTTCGTCGATGGCGTTGTCCACGATTTCATAGACCAGATGGTGCAGACCCCGCTCGCCGGTCGATCCGATGTACATTCCCGGACGCTTTCGCACGGCCTCTAAGCCCTCAAGCACCTGAATTTGTTCGGCGTCGTATGCCTCGGTGACCGCGCCGGGCTGCATATTGACGGTTTCCTGATTCTCCAAAATAAGACCTCCATTACAGAGAGCGCCGAACAGTATGGCAATGTTTTTACCGCCAAGGGCCGGCACGTATTTTGTATATAAAAGTAGATAATATCTACCTATTATTTTTCCTGTCGTTTTACTTTGACGAAGAAAGTTGAATATAACGCGTTTTTTAAAAGCCTACCAACGTCGGGGAGTGCTTCATGGTTTCGCCATGCGCCAAGGTTCTATGAACGGCAACGCACGGTACTACCCTTCCCCGTGATTCGCGGCCAGGCGGTCAAGATATCCCGCCCGTTTCTCCAGCGTGCCGGTCGAAATCTGGGAAATATAAACCTTCTGTTCTTTCCCTCTTCCGGGAGAACAGAGAATAAAGGATTTCGGCAGCTCTTCGGTGACATTGATCACCTCGTGCCGCTTTTCGCAGCCGGTAAGAAAATCCCGCGTGATTTTGGAAATCGTGGTAGTCTCCAAATCAAAAATACCGATAATTTCTTCATTGGCCACAACCGTTTCCTGACCAAGATGGAGGTACATAGACGCTCATTCTCCTTTCGCGTCCGCGCTCGAACACTCCCTGACGCGGATATCGTCCGCCCGGCGCAGTCGCCCGCCGTCCACCTCAAAGCAGGCCCCGCCGGTGCAGCGAAGGATGGGTGCAGGATCGCAGCAGGTAATAAACACCTGCCAGCCCTGAATTCGATTTAATATGTAGCTCTGACGGCCGGGATCCAGCTCGCTCATCACATCGTCGAGCAGCGCGACCGGAAGCTCGTCGGAAAAATCCCGCAGCACCGACGCTTCCCCCAGCTTGAGCGCCAG
>CABQCM010000462.1 GCA_902462665.1 uncultured Oscillospiraceae bacterium
CTCTGACCATTCCCCGCGGCGGGGAATGGTCAGAGGGCGCATGGCGCAATTAAAAGAGGATAGTGCGCGCAAATACTCGATTCCCAGTGTGCTGTTGGGCTGTGTAAGGCACCCAGCCGCATCCCCCAATTGGGCGCGAACCGCGCGCTCCCGGGCTGTGGCGTAAGCGGTTCCCTGGGTCAGAAAGTGTCGGATATCGTCGTCTGCGCCGCCGGATTCCAGCAGCGCAGCTACCTGTTCAAGCGGTTCCAGTCGGCCGGTTTCGCTGCCGAAGCTGAGCGCATCTACGCATCCCAGCGCGTGCAGCAGGGCCACGCCGCCCCGCGCGAACCGCTCGGCTGGAGCTAGCGCAAAGGTCAGCGGCAGCTCCAATACCAGATCGGCGCCATGCCGCAGCGCCATGGCGGCGCGCGCCCATTTGGAGGCGACCGCCACGTCGCCCCGCTGGGTAAAGTGCCCGCTCATGACGCATACGATGCAGTCGAACCCCTGCGCCCGAGTTTGGGCGATATGATAGGCATGGCCACGGTGGAACGGGTTATATTCGGCAATAATTCCGGCGGTTTTCAAAGAATCTTCATCCTATGCTTGATATTTCAGGACGTTTATACTATAATACTCTAGTATTTTACAACATTTCTTGCGAAGTTGCAAGATCTATCAACTTTTACTGGAGGAATCATGGCATGAAGGTTCTGGTAATCAACGCAGGCAGCTCGTCGCTGAAATATCAGCTGTTTGATATGGCCGACGAGAGCGTGGTCGCAAAAGGCGTTTGCGAGCGCATCGGCACGAGCGGTTCGATCCGCGGTACGACCAACGCGGGCGGTAAATTCAGCTACGAGGTTGAGCTTCCCACTCACACCCGCGCTTTTCAAGAGGTGCAGAAGGTGCTGTGCGAGGGCGAGTGCAAGGTGCTCGATTCCATGAGCGAGATCGCCGCGGTGGGGCATCGTATCGTGCAGGGCGGCGCTTTGTTCGATAAATCCTGCCTGGTAGACGAGAGCGTGATCGCCGGTATCGAGAGCCTCAACGATCTTGCCCCGCTGCACAATCCGGCCCATTTGCAGGGGATTCGCGCCTGCATCGACGTGCTGGGCAAAGATGTGCCGCAGGTGACGGTGTTTGATAACTGCTTCCATTTGACTATGCCGCCTGAGGCGTATATGTTTGCAATTCCGTATGAATATTATGAGAAATATAAGATTCGTCGTTACGGCTTCCACGGCACTTCTCATCGGTATGTGAGCCAGCGTTACGCCGAGGTGACCGGCAAGAGCCTGGAGGGTACCAAGCTGATTACCTGCCATTTGGGCAACGGCGCGTCCATTACCGCCATCAAGGATGGCAAGGTCGTGGACACCAGCATGGGCTTAACTCCGCTCGACGGCTTTATGATGGGCACTCGCAGCGGGACCCTGGATCCCTCGGTGGTTACCTTCTTAATGGAGAAGGAAAACCTGTCTCCCAAGCAGATGAGCGAGATGCTCAACAAAAAATCCGGAATGCTCGGTGTGTCCTGCTTCTCGGGGGATGACCGTGACATTTACGACGGAATTGAAAAGGGCGACGAAAAGTGCAAGCTGGCCCGCGATATGCAGTATTACCAGATTCGCAAGTTTATCGGCAGCTATGTCGCGGCCATGGACGGCGTGGACGCTATTATTTTCACCGGCGGTATCGGGGAGAATTCTCAGCCGGTGCGCGCTGATATCTGCACCAAACTCAACTACCTCGGGGTAAAAGTGGATTTGGAGCTCAACGAAAAGGTCTGGCGCAGCCCCGACACCCGTATCTCCACC
>CABQCM010000463.1 GCA_902462665.1 uncultured Oscillospiraceae bacterium
TTTGTCGTACCGAGCCGTTATATCGAAGGAATGGACGAGGTAACCGTTTCGATTCTGCCCGAGGATGGTGGCGATGGGATAACATTTAACAGCTTCGGCTATAAAGTGTTTGCAGTTTTACGATAAAAGCAAAAAACAATTATTGATTAATATCTTTTAATGTCATAATTCTTGACAAACGCCAAAATTATATATATAATAGAAGAAATAACAACAAAAAACGCTAAAAAGAAACGAGGATTACTACTATGAAGCCTGAAATTGGTGTATGCTTAATCGGAGCCGGCCGCGCGGGAATGATACACGCAAGAAACTTTATTGCCAATGTTCCCTATGCCAGGATTACCGCTGTTTCCGATCCTTTTGTCGAGACAAGAGAAGCTGCTATGAAAGAGCTCGGTGTAACCGCCGGCTATGAGGACTATCATGAGGCGCTGAAAGATCCTAATGTGGATGCCGTAATCATCGCTACCCCCACTAAGTATCATAAAGACGCTTGTATTGCCGCTGCCGAGGCAGGTAAGGATGTGCTTTGTGAAAAGCCGATGGCGATGACTGTAGAGGAATGTGATGAAATGATTCAGGCGTGCAAGCGCTGCGGCGTTAAGCTACAGGTAGCATTTATGCGTCGCTTTGATGCTTCATTCCGGGCTGCCAAAGCCAGAATTGATGCTGGCGAGATCGGAAACGTGGTACTAGTTCGCTCAAATACCCGCGGCCCCAACAAACCACAGCCTTGGATGTATGATATTGGAAAAAGTAATGGACCTCTTGCAGAGGTGTGCAGTCACGATATTGATACTCTCCGCTGGTTCACGGGAAGTGAATATAAACGAATTTATGCCGTTGGCGGTAATTACCGTTGTCCCGATGCCAAAGCCGATTTCCCGGATTTCTATGACAATGTCATGATGAGTTGTGAATTTGAAAATGGGATGCAGGGACAGATCGACGGCGCCCAGTATGTCAAATACGGCTACGATGCCAGAGTGGAAATTCTCGGAACAGACGGTTTGATTACCCTCGGATCCACCTACGCCGACAGCGTAGTTATTTTCAAACCCAACAAGATCGCCGAGGCAACTCATGTGACTGGTTGGCAAAGCCTTTTCTCTCAAGCCTATCTTGAGGAAGACCGTCATTTTATTGACTGTATTCTCAACGACAAGACTCCCTCTGTTACCGGTCACGACGGCAAAATGGCAGTTAAGGTTGTAATTGAGGGAAATCGTTCGATCCGTGAACACTGTATTATTGATCTCGATTGATAAAAGGAGAATAACATGAAAGCGTTACTATTTTATGGCCCCGGCGAATATGAATTGAAGGAAGTTCCCAAGCCAACTCCCGGTCAGGGCGATATTCTGCTGAGAGTAAAGGCTGCCGCCATTTGCGGAAGCGACATTCGTATGATTTTCAACGGCTATCGCGGCGTCAGCCATGAAACGCCCCGGATATATGGTCACGAGATTGCCGGCATTGTTGAAGAGGTCGGTTCAGACGTTGCGGATGCCGGGTACCGTCCGGGCGATGCTGTCGCAGTAGCACCCAATATGGGCTGCGGTGTTTGTGATATGTGCGTTTCGGGCAATACTCATCTTTGTCCTGAATATAAGGCATTCGGCATCAATATGGACGGTGGCTTTGCTGAGTATGTTGTCGTGCCCGAAATCGCTGTCCGCCAGGGCAACCTTGTCAAGATTGCGATTGACGAAAACATGAGCTTTGCCAAAGCTGCCGCTGTCGAGCCGCTATCCTGCGTCTATAACGGATTTGAAAAACTGAATATTCGT
>CABQCM010000464.1 GCA_902462665.1 uncultured Oscillospiraceae bacterium
TAGACGGTGAGCCCTCCCCTTGGAAGTTTGGCCCGAACGACGATGTTATATTTGATTGGTGATATCTGTTGCCTTGTGAATTCTCGTTTGACAACGCCACCTTTCTCCAGCTACGTCGGCCAAATTCAGAAGATAACAAGGCTGATCGCGGCAACCAGGGAGAGCACTCACTGAATATTTGCGACTGTTTGCATAATTGATGGAAGAGAGAAGAAGAAATGACGTTGCTGGAGGAGCTCAAAGAAGAAGAAGAGCAGATCATTCAAACCCGTCATGAGCTGCATCGTCTAGCAGAATTGAGCTTTCAGGAATTTAAAACCACCGAATATTTGAAAAGCGAATTAAAAAAGGCTGGCGCCGAGCTGCGGGAAATCGGAATCCCTACCGGTGTCTGCGCTTTAATCCGCGGAGTAAGAGAGGGCCCAGCTATCGCGCTGCGCGCTGATATCGACGCGCTCCCGATCCAAGAAGAGTCAGGACTTTCTTACGCTTCGGAGCGGGAGCATGTATCCCATTCATGCGGGCACGATCTCCATTCCGCTGCCCTGCTTTCAGCCGCGAGGTATCTTTGCCGGCATAGGGATCGCCTTGCCGGCAGCGTGTGGCTGTTCTTTCAGCCGGCCGAAGAAACTCTATGCGGCGCAAAAGCCTTGATCGGCGCTGGATGCATGAAACTTGAACCGGCCCCTGAGTCGATCTTGTGCTATCACACCTACCCGCCTTTAAAAACCGGTCTGTTTGGAATTATACGCGGCGGCGCAAACAACAGCTGCGACAACATTAGGATTACCATTCGCGGCAAGGGTGGGCATGGCGCCTACCCGCACAGATGTGGAGATCCAATTGTTGCGGCAGGCGCACTGCTGGTCCAGCTTCAAACCTGTGTCTCGAGAGACAACGACTCTATGATGCCGGCGGTTCTGACCTTTGGCAGCATTCATGGCGGTTCATCGCCAAATGTAATCCCCTCTTCGGTTGTGCTGGAGGGCACCCTACGGGCGGTTTACCCCGAAAGCAGACAAATCATTAAAGAATCGATCGTGCGCATCAGCGAACACGTATGCTCTGCCATGCGTACCAGCGCTTTGGTCAAATTCTTGGAACCGGCTGTTCCGGCCGTCCACAATGATGATACGGTGATTGATCGTGCTGAGGCCGCAATTAAAAAACTTTTTGGCCCGGAAGCAATCTATCCCATGCGCTTCCCCACTGCAGGCTCCGAGGATTTTGCGCTCTACTTGGATAGCTGCCCCGGCGCGATCATCCGTTTCGGCACACAGGATCCGAACAATCCTGCTACTGCGTTAGGCGTCCATACTCCTGGTGTGCAGTTCGATGATCGGAGCCTGTTCTATGCCGTTGCGCTGCTTTGTCAATATACCGAAGATTCCCTCAGCGAAACGGTTAATATCCTTACGACTCCGGCTGTTTCAATCTGAAGATAGAAATCTGCCCTCCAGCAGAATCCTTGTATTTCCTGATGATAGAAATATGTTGAAAAGCGCTCCGTCTGGATTGATTTCCGGCTTTGGCACATGCCGCTTTCCGGGTTCGTCCAGACGGGGATATTATTTTATCCAGCATTCGACACGATTGATATCAAAATCGCCTTCAGTGAATATATATAGTTACCTCATTTTGCTGTAAAGTAAAATGTCTTTTCACAATTTGCAGTGATATAAAATAGCCCTTCAAAACTGAACCAGACCGATAAAAACGAACAATAGATAAGACACCCCCTAATGTAGTTATTATCCTACATTAGGGGGCATCTTAATGTAGCTTTAGC
>CABQCM010000465.1 GCA_902462665.1 uncultured Oscillospiraceae bacterium
GTTCCCCGCCGGTCGCGTCGATACATTCGTAATCTTTCCAGCCGTCCGCAAGCCTCATGCGCGCGGCACCATCCTTTCCCGGTCATTTCAAGCGCTCTGCGCGCCGCAGCAGGCGATCAAGCCAGCCGCTCGCGAATCAGACCGGCAATTTCCTGCGCGTATTCTTCAATCACGGCCTGTTCCTTGCCTTCGAGCATCACGCGAATGAGGGGCTCAGTGCCCGAAACCCGCACGAGCACTCGGCCATCGCCGCCCAACCGGCTTTCCACATCAGCAATGCATTCCTGCACCGGCGCATCCTTTTCCAGGCGCTGCTTTCCATCGGGCGAAACGGTGATATTGACCAGCACCTGAGGATACACCGTCATGCACTCGGCCAGGCGCTTAAGGGTTTTCCCCTGTCGGCGCATGACCCCCATGATCTGCACGGCCGACAACTGGCCGTCGCCGGTTGTGGCGTAATCGAGGAAAATAATATGCCCCGACTGTTCGCCGCCGATGTTATAGCCCGAACGAAGCATCTCCTCCAGCACATAGCGGTCGCCCACCGCGGTTTTCTCAACCTGGATGCCCGCCTGATCGGCAAATTTCCAAAAGCCCATGTTGGACATGACGGTGACCACCGCCGTATTCCCCTTAAGCACGCCGCGGCGTTTCATATCCTCCGCCGCCACCGCAATCAAACGATCGCCGTCGATGACAGTACCCTCGGCGTCCACCGCCAGGCAACGGTCGGCATCGCCGTCAAAGGCAAAGCCCATATCCAGCGAATTGTCGCGCACGAAACGAATGAGATTTTCCAGATGGGTGGAACCGCAATTCTCATTGATGTTGGTTCCCGTCGGATGATGGCTGAGCATATGGCATTCCGCCCCCAGGCCGGTAAAAAGCGTCTGAGCCGTCATGGAAGCCGAACCGTTGGCGCAGTCGAGCGCGACCCGCATCCCGTCAAAGCGTACATCCACGGTGGAGGAGACGTGCTTGATGTAGTCGCTCAAAGCCGACGGCTCAAGCAAAACTCGCCCCAGTTCACCGCCGGTGGGAAAGGTCAAAGTCTCGGCGTCGTCGAGTACAATGGCCTCTATCTCGGCCTCCAGCGCGTCGGACAGCTTATAGCCAGTGGAGCTGAACAGCTTGATGCCATTGTATTCGCAGGGATTGTGGGAAGCCGAAATCATCACGCCCGCATCCATGCCGTAATGGGTGACCAGATAGGCCACGGCCGGCGTAGGAACCACACCGACCTGCACGACGTCCGCCCCGACCGAGCACAGTCCGGCGGTCAACGCAGCCTCCAGCATTTTGGAGGAGACGCGGGTATCCATTCCGATTAAAACACGGGGCCGATGATGCTCCGCCTGCGCGAGCACAGCGGCGGCGGCGCGCCCAATTTTCATGGCAAGCTCACAGGTCAGCTCACTGTTGGCGATTCCCCTCGCCCCGTCGGTTCCAAACAATCTTCCCATTGATACAACTCATCCTTTCTCTGCTCGTCTCCGGCGCTTTAGCCGGGCCGGGCACACGATGCCCCGAACTCAGTTCACCGTTTTATGACATAATAATATGTATGGCTATTTTTCCAAAGGAATACCGCAGCCTTTTTCTCATTCCAAAACCGTCTGCCCAGACGGCAGCTCCAGCCCCAAATGGCGGCAGGCCGCCGAGGTAACGCACCGGCCGCGCGGCGTGCGCATCAAAAAGCCAATCTGCATCAGATATGGCTCGCACATATCCTCGATCGTGACCGCTTCCTCTCCAGCCGCGGCCGCCAGCGTCTCCAGC
>CABQCM010000466.1 GCA_902462665.1 uncultured Oscillospiraceae bacterium
CAAGGCGCGCGCGCCCTGGATGGTGGCGACGATATCATCCGACCAGGCAAGGCCGTGCACCGCGCTTTCCCCGTGGCGCGCCAGGGCGGCACACAGCACCGCCCGGTGGGCAATACTTTTGGAGGGGGGCACGCGCACCACGCCCGACAAAGCGGCGGGGGTCAGCTTCAGATTCTGTGTCAAATCAGACCATCCTTTCGGGTTGTATCCAAAACGCGGCGGCGCTTTATACCGTTCTTTGACTCAGCATGGGGTCAAAATAGGAAGCGTCGGTGGAAAATAAAATTCCCTTTCCCAAGCGCTCGAGCACCACCACGGTCAGGGTGCTGCCCAAATTCTTCTTATCCCGGCCCAGGTAGGGACGAAGCTCCTGGGCCGGCCCGGACCATTCGGTGGGCAGGGAAAGGGCGCGCAACAGCGACGCGATGCGCTCGGCTGTGCCCGCGGGGGTCTGCCCCCTGCGCTCGCTCAGGCGGGTGACGGCCACCATGCCAATGCCAACCGACTGGCCGTGGCTGTGGCCGCGGTATTGCTCCACACCCTCGATGGCGTGGCCGACGGTGTGGCCAAAATTGAGCACCATGCGCTCGCCGTTGTCCTGCTCGTCCGCCTCAACGACCGCCGCTTTGATTTCGCAGCAGCGGGCGACGATTTCCTCAATGCGCTCCATCATCCCCTGGCGCGGGTTTTCTTGCCGCGCGCAATCGCAGAGCAACTCAAACAGGTCCTCGTCCCGGATGCAGGCCGTCTTGACCACCTCGGCCATGCCGTCGGCAAAAAAGTGGTCGCTCAGCGACGAAAGAGCGTCGGTATCGGCTAGCACGGCGCGGGGCTGGTGAAAGGCCCCCACCAGATTTTTTCCCTGCGGCAAATCGACCGCCACCTTGCCGCCCACAGAGGAATCTACCTGCGCAAGCAGAGAGGTGGGCAGCTGCACAAAGGGCACGCCCCGCAGATAGGAAGCGGCCGCAAAGCCGCCCAAATCCCCAATGACCCCGCCGCCCAGGGTGAGCACGAGATCCCGCCGGGTCAGGCCGAAGGCGGCCATGCGCTCATAAATGCCGGGCAGCGTGCCGAAGGCCTTGGTCGGCTCGCCGGCGGGCAGGGTAAGCAGCTCGCAGCGAATCCCTACCCCTTGCAAAGCTTCGAGCACACGCGGGGCATAGAGAGGCCCCACGTTAGTATCGGTAATCACAAAGGCCTTGCCCGCCGTGAGAGGACGAATCAAGTCCCCCATGCGGTACAAAATGCCGCGGTCGATGATGATATCGTAGCTTCTCTCGCCAAGGTTGACCGGAATCACCTGCATTTTGGCTGCCTCCTTATTTCATCTCAGTGGTGGGCATGGTACGCCCCATCGCGGCGGCGACCGGAGCCAGCCGGCCCATCAAATGGCCAAACTCCTGCGGGGTAATGGACTGCTGCCCGTCGCACCAGGCGTGGGCGGGATCGTTGTGCACCTCGATAATCAGGCCGTCGGCCCCCGCGGCGATGGCGGCCAGCGCCAAAGGCTCGACCAGCTCGCTCTTGCCGGTGGCGTGGCTGGGATCGACGATTACCGGCAGATGGCTGGCCCGTTTGGCCACGGCCACGGCCGACAAATCCAGGGTGTTGCGGGTGCTGGTTTCAAAGGTGCGAATGCCCCGCTCGCAGAGGATAATCTCCTCGTTGCCCCCAGCGGCAATGTATTCGGCCGCCATGAGCCATTCCTCCACCGTGGCAGACAACCCGCGCTTGAGCAAAATCGGCTTGCGGATGCAGCCCAGCTCGTGCAAC
>CABQCM010000467.1 GCA_902462665.1 uncultured Oscillospiraceae bacterium
GTAACCTTAACGTAAACCTTCGCATCGGGATTGACCGAATAAACGCCCATTGCAAACGCGTCGATACCACCGGTGACCTCGGAATTCTCCTTACCCATAGCGGCGACATAGCCGATTAAATTAGACTCGGTCTTCATACCAGCCGCGATACCCGAGAGGTAACGTGCCTGATAAATACGACCAAAGTAATTGTTCATATTGGTATCGTTGGACTTATACCCGGTACCATGAGAGAAAATCACGTTGGGGAATTCCTTCGCCAACGCCTCCATGGTATCCATATAATTGAAGCTGGTGCCGAAAATGATGTTGCAGCCGTCCTCAATGCACTCGCGGATCGCGCGATCGGTAGCGGTAACATCCGAATCGCTGATGTTGTTTTTGCGAATGATCTGGCTGTCCTTCAGGCCCAGCTCCTTCTGCATTTCCTGAATGCCCACGTCGTGGGTGTAGGTATAGCCCGAACCCTCGGCTGGGTCGCTAATGTGAATAACGCCTACCTTGATTTCATCCTTGCTGATGGGAGCAAACTTGCCGTCCGCCGTTTTCTCCCCGCTGTTGTCGCAGCCCACCACGGCGAACAGCATCACTGCCGCCAGAAGCAACGCCAGAATTTTCCCGGTCTTCTTCATAGCTTTTCCTCCTTGAATTGTTTTCCCTGTTCTATCAACAACCGTCAACGCAATATGACCTTGCCGTCACAAAATCCGTCCACGATTGCCAACGACTGAACTTCGATACCACGCTCCCGCAGCAGCTGGCTCCCCTTTTGAAAGCCCTTTTCGATGACAATACCCACCCCGGCAAGCGAGGCGCCCGCCTGAGAAAGGATATCGACCAATCCCAGCGCCGCCTGGCCGTTGGCCAAAAAATCATCTACGATCAGCACGGTATCCTGCGGCCCCAGATAAGCTTTGGAGACCGCTATCGTATAGGTCTGGCCTTTGGTAAAGGAATAAACTTCGGCCTGATATAAATCATCACCGATGTTACGTGCATTCCCCTTTTTGGCGAAAACAATCGGAACGGAAAAATACTGCGCCGTCATACAGGCAATGCCAATGCCCGAGGCCTCCACCGTCATAATTTTATTAATTCCACGACCGTCAAACCGATGAAAAAATTCCTCACCGATCTTTTGCAGCAAATCCACGTCAATTTGATGGTTTAGAAAGCTATCGACCTTGAGAATATCGTTGCCAATTACCCTGCCATCTTTTAAAATACGCTCTTTTAGCAGTTCCACACGCACACCCCGTGTTTCCCGGCGGATACCGACCCGCACAACCACAAGCTTCCACCATGAACGAATCGCTACACTTTGCCCGGTAAAAAAATAAATAGCCCGACATAATGGTGTTTCAACCGTCGAGCAATACCAGATGATGTGTATAGTATAGTGAAAGTATCCGCAAAAATCAACCCAAAGCGTCAGAAATTATTACAATTTAGTAACTTTCTACATTTTATCCAAAGAATCCAATCTATTTCGCCTATCAAAAAGTCATTTTGTCGAAAAAGTGCAGATTCACAATCCGTTCTTTATAGGCAATCTACTGCTTTTACCGCGTCGTGTTATAACAAACATTCGGTAATTTATGCCGCTCTACAAAAACAATCCCATTCATACAGTGAATGGGATTGAAAACAGGTAGCACGGAACATTCGCTACTTTTTATAATTGCTGCGCCGACCGCGCGGCGGAGCCGAATGCCTCGGCTGTGAACGCACATTCGAACTATCGGAATAAATCTCGTAGGCATCGTCCG
>CABQCM010000468.1 GCA_902462665.1 uncultured Oscillospiraceae bacterium
GCTGGTTTGCGGCGGGCAGGGGGAGGACGGAGCTTTTACGCTGGAATACAACAGCGCGACGGGGCAAATCGAGTCTCTTTCCATCCCGGCTGTGCGTTTTGAGGCTACCTTTGCAGAGCCTTCGTCATCCAATTCGCAGTAGAAAATTCCAAGGATGAACAGAACTTTTTTAGCAAGGCCCGGTTTTGCCGGGCCTTTTGGCTTAGAAAGAGATGGATTCCCAGTGTTTTTTGTGAACAGCGACATCTTGCAATCTGTATAGAATCATGATAAAATTATTTATTATCACAAAAAGAAAAGCGGATGCTCGTCGGCTTTTCTGTATCAAACGGTTCCAATCTCATGTATGTTCTCTCGTTTGCTCCGCAAACTAAGGCGGTAAGCTGAGGGGAATCAAACCCAAACGATTTTCAGACGATTTATTTCCACAGTGCTTGCCCAGCGAAACCATTTCAGTCTGAAAACTGCAAAGCACCTCTCAGCAAGATAGGATTGGGGGATTTTTGCTTTTTTCGATGACGCCTTGCTGACGCAAGGCAAAGAGAAAAAGGAAAAAAGCGCCAATCAGAGCCGCTGAGAGGCGTTACGGTTTGACTCCCCTCAGCTTAAGGAGTGGATTGCATGAAGTTGACCGATTTGGATCCCAATATTGTTCCGGAGGTTTCGGCGCCGGCCGAGGGCGGAGAGGAAAATCCCGTCCAAGAATCTCCCGCGTTTGGCCCCATCACACCGGCCAGAGGAAAGTACAAGCTGCACTGTCTGACCATCATTGGCCAGATCGAGGGGCATTATATTCTCCCTTCTCAAAATAAGACCACCAAGTATGAAACGGTCATTCCCCAGCTTGTTGCCATTGAGGAGGAGCCGGATATCGAAGGGTTGCTTATTATTCTCAACACAGTCGGCGGGGACGTTGAGGCGGGGCTGGCGCTTGCGGAGTTGATTTCCGGGATGCACAAACCCACGGTGTCGCTCGTGCTTGGCGGCGGGCACTCGATTGGTGTACCGTTGGCCGTTTCGGCCAAGCGTTCGTTTATCGTCCCGTCGGCTACCATGACGGTTCACCCGGTGCGCATGAGCGGGTTGGTGCTCGGCGTGCCCCAGACCCTGTCGTATTTTGTCCGCATGCAGGAGCGCATCACCCGGTTTGTAACCGAGCATTCCGCTATTGACGCACAGAGGTTTGAGGCTTTGATGATGAATACCAGCGAGCTGGTGACCGATGTGGGGACGGTGCTTGACGGCCGGTTGGCCGTTGAAGAAGGGATTATTGACGAGCTCGGCAGCCTGGCCGACGCTTTCGAGTGCCTTTACCATATGGTGGAAGAGGACAGGCAGAAAAAACAAGATCACACTCATTCTGAGGATGGGAGTCAAAAGAATGGCAGCAAAGAATCCGAAACGACCGCAAACCAGTAAGAAAAAAACGACCAAAGCACCGGCCAGGGGCTCCGGCGGGCGGGGGAATACCCGCGCCGCCGAGCAGTCCCACCGTCAGATGCGGGCGGTGGTTATCTTTTTTCTGGCCGTGCTTCTTTTGCTGTTCGCGGTGATTCCCGGGGCAAAAGCCTGGAACGCGGTACATAATTTTCTACTGGGGCTGTTTGGCATCTGCGCCTATATCTGGCCGGTGCTGATGGGGTATGTCGCGGTGGAGGGGGCATGGGACCGCCCCGGCGCGCGCATTGGCTCCCGCGTGGTTTTCTCCACCATCGTCATCTTGCTTCTGGGCGGGGTACTGGATGTTTTCTCTCATTATCACGATAGC
>CABQCM010000469.1 GCA_902462665.1 uncultured Oscillospiraceae bacterium
TGCAGCCCCGGCTGGTCGGAGACGCACTCTACCGCAATCCCGGTCACGGGGGAGCTTACCCGCGCGGCCAGCCGCAGCCCCTCGCCGTCAATGCAAAAGTTATGGTCGATACCGCCGGCCAAAGCAATCTGGGGGTGCTCGCAGCCCAATCGGGAACCAATGGAGCTGGTTTCATCCGTGCCCTCTGCCATAAAATCAAAGGGCGTTCCCTCCACCGGGCAAGGCTCCCCCAACGGCAAAAGCTGGCTGTCCACCGGCAAATACCGGCTGGCGCACAGCTTCATTCGATGATTTCGAATGTCTTCCTTTCCCACGCCGTTGAGATTAAAAAAGGCGTGATTGGTTAGATTGACGACGGTGTCTTGATCGCTTGACGCCTCGTAATCAATTCCCAGCGTCGGGCCGGGCCGCAGCGTATAGGTCACTCGAATGGTCATCTCTCCCGGGCAGCCCGCCTGCATATGCGCACAGCATGTGGTCAGCGTCACACCGGGATAAGGCCCCTGTGCAGTTTCGGCCTTCCACAGCTGGCGATGAAGTCCATCCTCCCCGCCGTGCAGCTGTACAGTGTCCCCTTCGTTACACGCCAGGGCATAGGTTTTCCCCGAAACCTCAAGCTCGCGGGGCAGCCGGTTGGCATACCGGCCGACAATCATACCAATATAAGGGCAGCGGGCAGCCTGATAGTCCTCGATGGCATCAAACCCCAGCGCAACCTCCACACCGTCAAAGCACAGCGACTGCAGCGCGGCGCCATATGTCAGCACACAGGCACGAAGCCGGTCATCCGTGAGAATCCACCGTTCCACTGCCTGGCCGTCCACTAGTTTTCCAAAAGGCTGGCAAGTTACCGCCATAAAAAATGCCTCCTTTTCTGTTTCTTGTATTATAACGGATTTTATCCCGCTGTGCAACCACAAGCACGGAATTTGCAATTGGCAGATGCGCGCTGCGGTATGCTAAAAAACGATTCGCCCACCGCGCTACAGGGCGTAGGGCCTTTCGTTTGGTCCAGACACAAAAACGGCCCGCCAAATGCCGGCAGGCCGTTTTGTTATTCAGTGAACCGAATTATTTCATGCAGGACACCGCAACAAGAATCGTTCCGGTATCGGTCATATTGGTGGTCGCAATGAGCTTACCGTCCACCACTGCCAAAGAACCAAACGAGCCGTTGTCCTTTGCAGAGCCATCGGCATTCTGATAGCCAATGCACAGCTTGCGCGCTCCATCGGTGAGTTTAGAGGTAATGCGGGTGGGAACAACCGACTCGACCGAGATCGAACCCGGCAGAGAGGTGAGCGCTACATTATTGCCGCTGGCATCCGTCAGAACGATGTCAAAGTCGAAAACGGAAACCATATAATTTCTGGCATTATAGCTGTTCATCTTCGTCGCCAGGCGCTTCTGCCGGGCGGCGTCAGCGCTGTTAAAGGTCATGGTCGCCTTGGTATAGCCCGCGTCAAACCAAGCCTTCAAATAGGAAACGGGAACCATCACATTGGTATTGCCATACGCGATGGAAAAGCTATCGATAATCGTGGCCTGTGCCAGGTCATCGGCAGTGAACGCGTAAGTGTTCACACTGCCAGTCGTCTCGCCCTGCTTGGCAATTGCCTTGGCCGCGCTGGGGGTGCCAACCGGGACAACCTCGATGCGGTCAATGATAATGCTGAAGTTACCGTTATAGTTGAGGGTAATGTTGACGGTTTCACCCGAGTTAACATGAAACTTCACTTCGGAAACAAAGCTCTTGTTTTGATAAGC
>CABQCM010000470.1 GCA_902462665.1 uncultured Oscillospiraceae bacterium
CACAGCGCCAGCACAAACGGGTTGATTCTAAGCAGGCTGCACAGGCCGATCATCACCGCGCACAGCATCAGGACCATGTAGGCTACTAGTCGCATGGGTTACTCCTCCAACTTGCACTTCGTCGCATAGCCCCGCTCGACCGAGATTTTTCCTTTGGTTCCGCTGGACAGCTTGGCGGTCGTCCGTCCTATCGTAATCGTAACTGTCCCGATACGATGGCCCGCAATCAGCGCCGCCGCGCTTTCCATGTGTTCGATGACTTCCTCATCCTGAATTGGCCGGAAACCAAATTCTCCTGCCTGTTCTCCGAACAGCTGATGAATTCGCGCTACGGCAGATTCAATCTTGCGCTCCCGCTCCCGTTTCTCCATAGTTCCTGGGCAGCTGCATACCGCCGCCTCATCCGTCATCACCTGGCCGCAATACTCGCATATGTTCTCCATGGTTATTTCCTCCTCTGCCTTTCCTCGTATGATGTAAACCCCGCCGGTGCGTGGATTTCCCCTCTTGATTCTTCTAGCTTGTCAGCTTCATGCTGGCCATAGCTGGAATATTTGCTCCCAGGCGGTATGACCTCCTCGTTGATTTCTTCGATCTCCCGCTCGCTTTTGGATGGGTACTTAGGCGGCTTTCTATGCTCCTTGCGGTATGCATCCCCGCAAGCTTCCGAACAGAATTTTGTCTTTTGCGATTTCTTGATGATTTCCGCTCCGCACTGCAAACAATGTCCTCTTTCCATACCGTCACCCCAATTTTAGATAATCTTCGATCAACCGCCGGGCGTTATCCCATCCCGCACAGACGTAAGCCGCGTAGTTCTGCTCCCGCAGATCGGCAATCCATTGCTCCTGTTCCTTGCTCGCAGTTTCACCGATGCGTTTGAGTTCGATATACAGTCCATGGTAATTGCCCTGCGCCACCGGCAGACACAAATCCGGCACGCCCGGTTTCAGGCCCTCGCGCTTCAAACGCGCTCCGGTTGCTTTGCTCCGTTTCCCCTCATTGGGAACGTGATACAACAGCCGAAGCTCGGGATGCGCCGCCTGCGCAAATGCCGCCCAGCGAAACAAACATTGCTGTTCCACGCTCTCGGTCGGGATACGCGCCCCAAATTGTTTTGTCATTGTCGTCTCCTCCTTGCTCTATATTCCGTAAGCACCGTTCCTGTGGGTTCCAATTTTCCCGAATATCCCGCTCGTTTTGATCGTGCAGATATCGGATCGCTTTCTTGCCTCTGAGCCGGACTCCGTCCTCCGTGGTCGCGGCGGCGTTGTCCGGTATTCTCACCATGCGGTAGAACAGATATGGGATGCCGGTCACCGGATTAATACCGGCGTCAATGGATTCGGGCGAAATGATATATCCCTTGACCGGCTTAGGCGGCTCTCTCCAGGTCTTTGCGTCTACCTGCTTCACCTCCGGCTTTGGCCGCACCAGGTTCTTTGAGCCGCTCCAACGCTTGCGGCGGATTACTCCGTCCCCCGACAAGGCAGAGCGGTTTTGATGGGCGATATAAACCGCCAGCGCGGTATAGTCGGGATAGCGGTATAAGGGAGTACATCGGTATCCCCCGCTCCAAAGCTGCGGCAGGTCGAGCACGTCCATCCTGCTGATAACAAGATGATGATGCAGCGCCCCGCGCTCCCCCCGTGCAATCGTGGCGACCCGTTTGAGTTCCTTCCCACGTTTTTTGAAATACCTTTTCAGTCGTTTGATAAAATTATTCAAATCCCGTTCTGCCCCAGCTTCGTCCGGGCGT
>CABQCM010000471.1 GCA_902462665.1 uncultured Oscillospiraceae bacterium
TTCCTGGATTCCAATAAATTTACCCTTCCCGCCGGTTTTCACGGCTGGATACGCATCCCGCTGGACCGGGAAACGCTGGAATGCTATGCGGGAACGGACAACGGCATCGTGGATCTTGGTCGGGTTCATCAGATCAACCTGCTGGTAGAAGGCAATGACACTAGCGTGGGCAAAAGCGCTGTCCTGGACTCTTTTGGAATTGTGGGCGGGGCAGTGGACGGGGAACCTTTGCCGGTTACCTTGGTCGGCAAAACGCCGGATTTTTTGCCCGAGGCCAAAAGCAATCCCCGTATTACGCTCTATCGCGATGGGATATCCGAGCCGTTCCATTTCTGCAATCCCGATTCTCAGCCGGGCTTGATAGCCCGTGTCGTCCAATCGCCTCAAAGCGGTATGATCGAGCTGGATTCCGCCAATGGAGCCCTGCGATACAGGCCAAACAGCGATTTTTCGGGGGAAGACGAATTTACTTTGCATCTAGTTGACATGGGCGGGCAGTACGCCAGCCTGAGCGTCGCGGTCACGGTTCTTGACGCTTCCGACCCACAAGGAGTGCTCATACCGGGCGAATTGCCCGAACCGAACGGGCAGCGGGCGTCTGGCAGTCTGTCCAATATGAATCTGAAAGGAAAGGTGGGAGAGCGGCTCGACTGGAACATCACCGAATGGCAGGAGCAGGCGCTTGTGCGCAATCCCTACATTATCGGCGCCATCGAAGATGGGGTTTCCGGTAGGCACGACTCCGACATGCATTGGCGGGGGGAATTCCCCGGAAAGCTGCTGACCGGGATGGTGCAATCCTATCGGCTGACAGCTTCGCCTTCCCTGAGAAGCGCCATCGAAGAGCTGGTTGAGGCTTTGGAAAAAGCGCAGGGCAGCGATGGTTATCTCGGTACATATAGCGGAGCCCAGCGCTTTGTCACGGGATGGGATCTTTGGAACCATTACCAGATTATCTACGGACTGCTTGAGTGGAATGAGGCTGTGAAAGCAATGGACTGTATCAACGCTTTCTTTGCAAACGGCGACAAGCCTTTTACGGCGGCGGGCAATGTTCTGACCAATTTCAGCATCGGGCATGCCTATGGCCTGATGTATCAGAAGACCGGCAACACAGCCTATCGGTCGGCAATGGAAAAGCTGGTTCAACGAGACTGGGTTTCGACCTATGACTGGGGCAACAAGGCGCTGCGGGGGATTGACTTCTGCAACAGCGGCGGAAACCGTTGGGAGTGCCTGCACGCCCTTCAGGCGCTGGGTGTTTTGTATGATCTCGGTGATTCGCAAGCCTATCGAATGCTGGAGGAGCTGTGGTGGAGCATCCTCAAAACCGACCGCCACAACACCGGCGGCTTTTCCACCCACGAATCGGCCATCGGCACTCCTTTCATGAACGGCATTATAGAGACCTGCTGCACCGTTTCCTGGATGGCGCTGAGCACCGAGTATCTTCAGATCAGCAAAAATTCGCTGGTCGCCGACGAGTTGGAGCTGTCTTACTTCAACGCCATGCTCGGTTCTCTGACCGAGGATGATACGCACGTTACCTACAACACGCCCATGGATGGGGTTCGCATCGCTTCTCAGACCAATGTCGACCTGGTCTACACAGCCGGACAGGCAGCGGAAGGCGCACGCGAATTCAACTGCTGCCAGGCCAACGCGGCGCGAGGCTTAAGTTCCATATCCGAATGGGGCGTTTTAGCGGACGATACATCGCTGTATCTGAATTACTACGGTCCCTCCGCCGCCCAG
>CABQCM010000472.1 GCA_902462665.1 uncultured Oscillospiraceae bacterium
GGCTGCCACTACCTGTTTCTGGAAAGAGCACCGTCTCAACATCATTGACACCCCGGGCCACGTGGATTTCACGGTTGAGGTTGAGCGTTCTCTGCGCGTCCTCGACGGTTCAGTCACGGTGCTTTGCGCCAAGGGCGGCGTTGAGCCTCAGTCCGAGACGGTGTGGCGTCAGGCCGATGAATATCACGTGCCCCGTATGGCCTATGTCAATAAGATGGACATTATGGGCGCTGATTTTTATCATGTCGTTGACATGATGCTGGACAGGCTCAAGTGCAACGCTGTCCCCATCCAGCTTCCGATTGGCGCGGAGGAAGACTTCCGTGGTATTATCGACTTGGTAAATATGAAAGCTTATATTTACTACGACGATCTGGGAAAGGACATCCGCGAGGAGGAAATCCCCGCCGATATGAAGGACAAGGCGGAGGAATATCACACCGCGCTGCTTGAGCATGTTGCCGAGCAGGATGACGAATTGCTGGAGAAGTATCTCAATGGTGAAGAACTCACTATTGACGAGATCAAATCTTGCATCCGCAAGGCCACTCTGGCCAATAAAATGGTTCCGGTGACCTGCGGTACTTCGTATAAAAATAAGGGCGTGCAGAAGCTGCTCGACGCGATCATTGACTACATGCCCGCCCCGACCGACGTTCCTTCCATCAAGGGCGTCGATCCCGATACCGAAGAGGAGCTGGAGCGGCATTCGTCCGACACCGAGCCTTTTGCGGCTCTGGCGTTTAAGATTGCGACTGACCCCTTTGTTGGAAAGCTCTGCTTCTTCCGCGTTTATTCGGGCACGGTCAACGCAGGTTCCTCGGTGCTCAACGCTACCAAGGGTCATACCGAGCGCATGGGCCGTATCCTGCAGATGCACTCCAATCACCGTCAGGACATCGACACCTGCTATGCCGGTGACATCGCGGCTGCTGTCGGTCTGAAAAAGACTACGACCGGTGACACGCTGTGCGATCCCGATCATGCGGTTATCTTGGAGTCGATGGAGTTCCCCGAGCCGGTTATCCGTGTGGCCATTGAGCCCAAGACCAAGGCGGGGCAGGAGAAAATGAGCATTGCTCTTGCAAAGCTGGCGGAGGAGGATCCAACCTTCCGTTGCTATACCGACGAGGAGACCGGCCAGACCATCATCGCCGGTATGGGTGAGCTGCATCTGGAAATCATCGTCGACCGTCTTCTGCGCGAGTTTAAGGTGGAGGCCAATGTCGGTTCTCCGCAGGTCGCCTATAAGGAGACCATCCGCAAGGAGGCCGAGGTTGATTACAAATATGCCCGTCAGTCGGGCGGACGTGGTCAATATGGTCACGTTAAGATTCGCATTGAGCCCAACGAGCCGGGCAAGGGATACGAATTTGTCAACGCCGTCGTTGGCGGCGCCATTCCAAAGGAATACATTCCTGCGGTTGACCAAGGTATCCAGGGCGCGATGATGTCGGGCGTGTTGGCTGGTTATCCGGTCGTTGACGTTAAGGTCACCCTCTTCGACGGTTCTTACCACGAGGTTGACTCTTCCGAAATGGCATTTAAGATTGCTGGTTCTATCGCGTTTAAAGAGGCTTGTAAAAAGGCCAATCCCGCTATCATGGAGCCGATCATGAAGGTTTCGGTTACGGTGCCTGAGGAGTATATGGGCGATGTTATCGGCGATCTCAACTCTCGCCGCGGTTCGATTCTCGGCATGGAGCCCCGCATGGGTGCTCAGCAGATCGACGCTAATGTGCCTCTGTCC
>CABQCM010000473.1 GCA_902462665.1 uncultured Oscillospiraceae bacterium
GACCCCCAGTTCGCCGTTCAGCATATCCCGTGCCTTCCGGCAGCAATCATAAAGCTCATCAACCGGCACAACCGCTTCGTGTGCAGCCACCTGAAAGACGCTGTCGGCCGAGGTATAAACAATCAATCCTCCCGTGCGCATTTGTTCTTCTCCGTAATCGCGGATGACCTCGGTACCAGAATACGTTCGGTTGCACATCCAGGGACGACCGCACTGTTTGCTCCAGGCATCAAGCATATCCGTTGGGAAGCCATGCGGAAAGGTCGGGAGGGCGCGCTCGGAAATCACGCCGGCAATCTCCCAATGCCCTACGGTGGTATCTTTACCGCGCGAAGCCTCCCTCATACGCCCAAACGCCCCCTGGGCAAGACAGGTGGCGCCATGGGAGGCCACCCCGTCAATCTGAAACAACCCCAACCGCTCCAAATTAGGCAGACAAAGCCGTCCCGAAGCCTCACAGGCAGCCAGGGTATTGCTCCCCTCGTCGTGAAAATCAGCTGCGTCGGGCGCTTCGCCAATTCCGAAGGAGTCCAATACAATTAAAAACAAACGCTTTCCCATCGTTGCATCACGCCTTTGCTTATCATCATTTTCGCTTTTAATCTGTATCCAACGCCATTGTCAACCATTATACCATTTCATAGACTGAAAAACAACGACGCCCCAACGCCAAAAAATCCCGCCCCGAGGAGTCGTCCTCCCAGGTGCGGGATTTCTTTCTACGATACGCTTTGGGATTGGGCGGCTTGCGGGTAACGGGATTCACCGCTCCCCAGCTTCCACGGCGCGCCGCATGATAGGCACGTCGTTTCTTTTTTGACTGCTTTTCCAACGGAACAAATTTATCCACAGTAGTATCCTCCTTGCTGTTTCACCACTCGTTCATTGGCTCGGTGCTTCCGGCCCCCATTGGAACCGACTCAAATCCACCCGACCGTCGTCCAAAAACTCCACCCCTTCGGCCCGAAGCAGAGAAACCTGTGCGTTCTCTCCGCCAAAAGCAAAGGCGCTCGACACCTCGCCAAGCCGGTTGACCACACGAAAACAGGGAATGGTCTGCGGGTCGGGGTTGACATGCAGTGCATAGCCCACCACGCGGGCCCAGCGGGGATTTCCAGCCAAGGCCGCTATCTGTCCATAGGTCGCCACCCGGCCGTAAGGAATCTGCCGCACTACGGTATAAATGCGCTCAAACGTGGAGCCATTTGCATTTTTTCCTTTTTTCAATGTTTTATGACACATTCCATTCCCTCGCTAGCGCGCGCTCGCAGGTGCGCAGAATTTCTCGTTTTCCCCAGCGGCCTGCGCGGCCAAATTCCGGCAGGGCACAGCTACAGGAAAGCTTTAAGCATGCTTCCTCATCCAGCCCCATCGAAAGGCCCGCGGCATATCCAGCCAGGATACGCGGATGCGCCAGGTTGCTATCCCAAGCCCCAGAAACCGCGCTGTTCATATTATAGTGAGAAACGCAGCCGCGGGTCAAACGCTGATCGAATAAGCAGCTTACCGTACTGCCGCCACAGGGAACCAAAATTCGCCCGTCGAAACCGCCTGCCGCCATTGCCATGGCCGTGCGAAGCCGCATGGGATTAGACGGGGTAAGGCCAGTGAGCCTTTTCAACTGACCATGGGAGAGTACAGCAAGCTGCGCGCGCGAAGCATGCAAAGCCTCCAGCGTGGAAAACACGCCGTCAACCGCCACCCGGCCGCCCGCCGCGCGCACCCGGCGGCAAAACCGGACAAGCAGCTC
>CABQCM010000474.1 GCA_902462665.1 uncultured Oscillospiraceae bacterium
TCAGCGATCCAAGCTATGACGGGCAGCTTGTCATCCAAACCTTTCCCCTGATTGGCAATGTGGGAATCATTCCATCGGATTTTGAGGGCGAGGTGGCCCTTCGAGCTTATATTGTTCGACAATGGTGTCGGCAGCCTTCCAACTTTCGTTGCGAAGGCTCGCTCGACGCCTTTTTTAAAGAAAGGGGCATTCCCGGGCTCTATGGTTTGGATACCCGCGCTTTGGTGAGGCTCATCCGGCGGCAGGGAACCATGAAAGCGGTGATCGACGAATGCCCCCATACTGCCGGTGAGGTAGCCTCATCCCCCTGCGAGCAACCGAGCATCCTGCGGGTAACCGCCCGGGAGATTACCGAGAGCGGCCCGCAAGAGGGAAGTCGAGTGGTTCTATGGGACTTCGGCGCGAAAAGGAATATTGAAAGAGAACTGATAAAGCGTGGATGCCGGGTCATTCGCGTGCCGGCCGAAACAACAGCGGAGCATATCGCCGCGCTGCGTCCCGACGGCATTCTGCTGTCCAACGGGCCGGGCGACCCGGCCGATAATGCCGGAGTGATTGCGGAAATTGGCAAATGCTTTGCACGGCGCATCCCGATGTTTGGCATCTGTCTGGGGCATCAAATGCTGGCGCTGTCGCAGGGAGCGGTAACAACTAAGCTGAAATTCGGTCATCGGGGAGCCAATCAACCGGTACGAGATGAGGGCACCGGACGCATTTATGTTACCAGTCAAAATCACGGCTACACAGTCGATGTCCTGCCTGCCAACGCCTCCCAAAGCTTCGTCAATTGTAACGACGGTACCTGCGAGGGGCTCGATTACGCCGACGCCCCCGCTTTTTCGGTGCAGTATCACCCCGAGGCCGCAGGCGGGCCGCTGGATACCAACTTTTTATTTGACCGCTTTGTTTCCGGAATAGGAGGGATGAACCAATGCCGCTGAATCAGGACATTCGCAAAGTATTGATGATTGGCTCCGGCCCCATCGTCATCGGCCAGGCGGCCGAGTTCGATTACGCCGGTACCCAGGCCTGCCGCGCTTTGAAGGAAGAGGGGCTGGAGGTGGTGCTGGTCAACTCCAACCCCGCCACCATCATGACCGACAACGCCATGGCCGACAAAATTTACATTGAGCCGCTGACCGAAGCTACCATCGAGCGCATCATCGCCATCGAGCGGCCGGACAGCGTGCTCTCCACCCTGGGCGGCCAAACCGGACTGACCTTGTGCATGCAGCTTGCCAAAAGCGGATTTCTGGAAAAGCATGGCGTACGGCTGCTTGGCGCGCGCCCGGACACCATTGACCGTGCGGAGGATCGTCTGCTGTTTAAGGAAACCATGCAAAAAATCGGTCAGCCGGTCATTCCCTCCGAGGTGGTGGAGCGGGTAGAGGATGCCATCGACTTTGCCGTGCGCACCGGTTATCCGGTTATCGTTCGTCCTGCCTTTACCCTCGGCGGCAGCGGTGGCGGCATTGCGCAGGACGAAAAAGAGCTTTTGGAAATTGCCCAAAATGGAATCCGGCAGTCTCCCATCCATCAAATCCTGGTCGAGCAGTGCGTTTCCGGCTGGAAGGAAGTCGAATTTGAGGTCGTGCGCGACCGAAACGGCAACGCCATCACCGTCTGTTCGATGGAGAATTTTGACCCGGTGGGGATTCATACCGGCGATTCCATCGTCATCGCCCCGGCCGTGACATTGGCCGACAAGGAATATCAAATGCTGCGCTCGGCCGCGCTGGATATTGTCA
>CABQCM010000475.1 GCA_902462665.1 uncultured Oscillospiraceae bacterium
ATATAGCCGCATGGGCATTCCGCGTCCTGATCTGGTGGTGTATCTGGACATGCCAGACGAGGCGGCGCAAAGTCTGCTATCCCATCGGTATCAGGGAGACGAGGGCAAAAAGGACTTGCACGAGCGGGACGCAGCATACCGCCGGGGATGCGCGGCCGCTGCGGATTACGCCGTCGCCCGGCTGGGATGGAGCGTCGTCGCCTGTGCGGAAGGGGGATATCCTCTTCCAGTGGAGAAGATTTTCCGGCGTATTTGGGACGTGGTATGCGGTAAGCTCGGCCTCTAGTCTGCGCTTTTGTACTGTGATAAAAAGCCCTGCCGCCATCAGACGGGGTGCAAGTTGGAAAGAAAGGGAAGGTCTTTGCTTTGGCAAGGACGTGGTGTTTCATATGATCGTACTGTTTATGGCCGACGGCACCGAAGAAATTGAGGCGCTGACCCCGGTGGATCTGCTTCGGCGCGCGGGGATGGAAGTACAGATAGTTGGCATCGGCGGGCGACGGGTGACCGGCTCGCACGGCATCACGGTGGAATGTGATGCAGCAGACAGCGAGTGGAAAGCTCCAAGCGATTTGCAGGGGGTCATCCTGCCGGGCGGTATGCCCGGAACAAAAAATCTCGACGCTTCCCCCGTGGTGGATGAGGCGCTTCGTCTTGCCGCAAACCAAGGGGCGGTTTTGGCCGCTATCTGCGCGGCGCCTCTGATTTTGGGCCGTCGGGGTTTGCTGAAAGGTTGCCGGGCGACCTGCTTCCCCGGCTTTGAGCAGGAACTTGCGGGGGCGCAGGTGGAATCGCTTCCGGTCTGCCGTGATGGTCAAAGAATTACCGCCCGGGGCGCAGGGACGGCGATTGCCTTTGGGCTGGAGCTGGTAAGCGCGCTGTGCGGCAGCGAGAAGGCCGCCGCGCTTGCAGGAGAGATCCAATGCAGCGTGTAATGGATCTGCGGCAGTATAAGAACGCGCTGCGCGAGCGTTATCGAACCCAGCGTCAGGCGTTGGAGCCGGAGCAGAAGGCGCGTCTGGATCGGGACGTGGCAACCCGGTTCTTTCGGTTGAATCAATACCGTTCCTGCCGCACGGTACTTTGTTATGTATCCACTCCCATTGAAGTGGATACTGCCGCTATCATCGAGCGTTCGCTGCGCCAGGGTAAGCAGGTGGCGGTGCCGCGATGCATTCCCGGTACTCGGGAGATGGAATTTTACTGCATTCGTTCGCTGGACGACCTGTCTCCCGGTTCGTTTGGCGTGATGGAGCCGCCGCCCGATCCCGAGCGCCGTTTGGAGAACATGGCGGACAGCCTGTGTGTGGTTCCTGGCTTTTGCTTTGATTTGGCCGGATACCGCTTGGGCTATGGAAAAGGGTACTACGACCGGTTCCTCAATCGGTACGAGGGCACCCGGGTGGGCATTTGTTATTCAAGCAACGTCCGCAATCGGCTTCGCCATGGCCGATATGACTGTGCGGTCGAGTTGTTGGTGACCGAGCGGTACATTCGCCGTATCAACGTGATAGAGAAAGGGTGATCATCCCATGAAGGAAGAGTATCCGATTCCCGAGAGCGATTCTTTGCTGGAGTCACAGATGCAAGAGACTCAGAATCCAGGCGGCGTTTCTCCAGAGCTGGAGAGCGAGTCTGCTGCGGACGCGCCGCAGGACGACGCTTTTTCCATCGACGCTATTTTGAAGGAAAATCGAGCAACCCGTCATGAGGACTGGGGAGAGAACACCGAATC
>CABQCM010000476.1 GCA_902462665.1 uncultured Oscillospiraceae bacterium
GCATGTCACCGCCAACAGCTCGGTGGAAGCGGGCAAGCCCCTCGTTTCCCTCCAGTAAAGACACACTGGCGATTTTTTCGACGGCGGATGCATCCGACGGGCTGATCCCCCGGCCTTCGCCGTATCTTGTCACCCAATCCGCAATGCGGCGTATACGGGGAGTTCCGGCTGGCGGGCAAAGAGGTTTCCGCTTGCTTTGTACGCACGCGTAAGCGAAAGAATGGAGGATACTATGCCACGTATTGGAATTACCGAAACGGTGCTGCGTGACGCGCATCAGTCGCTCATCGCCACCCGTATGACTATGGACCAAATGACGCCGGCTCTTGAGCTTTTGGATAAGGTGGGGTATCATTCCCTCGAATGCTGGGGCGGCGCTACTTTTGACGCGTGCCTGCGTTTTCTGGATGAGGATCCGTGGGAGCGGCTGCGCATCATCCGTCAAAAATGCCCGAATACCAAGCTGCAAATGCTGTTCCGCGGGCAGAATATGCTGGGCTATCGCCACTATGCCGACGACGTAGTGGAATACTTTGTACAGAAATCGGTGGCCAACGGCATCGATATCATCCGTATCTTTGACGCGCTCAATGATATCCGCAATCTGGAGACGGCCATCAAGGCAACCAAAAAGGAAGGCGCTCATATGCAGGCCGCCATTTCTTACACCACTGGCCCGGTGTTTGATATTCCCTATTTTACCAACTATGCAAAGCAGCTGGAGAATGCTGGCGCGGATTCCATCTGCATTAAGGATATGGCTGGTCTGCTGACCCCCTATGCCACCTATGAGCTGGTGAAGGCTCTGAAAGAAACCGTAAAGGTTCCCATTCAGCTTCATTCCCACTATACCTCCGGTTTGGCCTCCATGGTGATGCTCAAGGGGATTGAGGCGGGCGCGGACGTGATCGATACTGCGCTGTCCCCTCTGGCTCTGGGCACCTCCCATCCGGCTACCGAGTCGATGGTCGCGGCCTTACAGGGCACCGATTACGACACCGGACTGGATTTGCACGCCCTCAACGAGGTGCGGCCGATTTTCACCGCCCTTCGGGAGGAATACCTCAAAAGCGGTCTGCTCAACACCAAAATGCTCGGAGTCGACGCCAATACCCTGCTGTATCAGGTGCCGGGCGGCATGCTGTCCAACCTGGTTTCTCAGCTCAAGCAGGCGGGGAAAGAGGATAAGCTCGACGAAGTGCTGGCCGAGGTTCCCAAGGTGCGCGCTGACTGCGGGTATCCCCCGTTGGTTACCCCTTCCTCTCAGATTGTGGGAACGCAAGCCGTCTATAACATCATCATGGATGAACGCTATAAGATGGTTACCAAGGAATTTAAGGCTCTCGTTCGCGGGGAATACGGCAAGACACCGGTGCCCATCGACGAAGCTTTCCGCAAAAAAATCATTGGAGACGACCAGCCCATCACCGGCCGTCCTGCCGATCAGCTCAAGCCGGAGCTGGAGCAGCTTCGTGCTGAAGCCGCGCAGTGGACTGAGCAGGAGGAGGACGTGCTGTCCTACGCTCAGTTTGGTCAGGTAGCGGTCAAATTCTTTGAGAAACGCCGCAACAAAAAGTATGGCATCGACGGCGAGCATGTCGATATGGAAAAAATGGTTCACCCCGTTTAACTTCCCAGGAAAACGCGCCTTCCCACGGTGTACTGCCGGGGAAGGCGTATTTTATAAGATGAACCGGTAAAAATTTGATGCGCCCAGGGCATAACATGGCC
>CABQCM010000477.1 GCA_902462665.1 uncultured Oscillospiraceae bacterium
GCGAGCCGCGATGGCGCAAACACCACCGATGCGCCGGAAAAGGCCGCAAATTCGGCCAATTCCTCCCAATCGGCCGCATCGGTTGCCGCTACACTCAGGCAATCTTCACTGCGGCAAAGCCAGGCGGTCACCTCCCGCTGCGTGCGCTGCACCCAAAATTCCGCAATACGCCCCGGCCCATAAGTCTCCCACAAGCAGCGGACACGGGCATAAAACAAATCGGCCGGGCCGTCGGGGAACTCTGTTCGATCCCAATATAAAATCATGCCAATCGCCCTGCCGCCATGGCGGCAATCAGACGTTTCGTCAAATTGAGAGTGTGATGCAAATCCCGTTCAGCAATCACGCAAGCAGCCGAGTGCAAATACCGGCAAGGCAACGACACCGCCAGCGTACGCACGCCTGCACGCGAGGAATGGATCGCCCCTGCATTATTGCCGCCCGCCACCGCCTGCTTGATCTGGCAGGGAAGCTCCGACTGCTGCGCTATATCCTGCGCCAGACGTACCAAATCGCGGTCATAGACAGTGTGACGATCCATCACCGACAACACCGGCCCCTGCCCCACATAACATACTCGGTTCTCATCCGGCACCCCTGCAATATCAGCTGCCGTGGTTGACTCCAGCACAATGGCGGCATCGGGATTCACCGCATAGGCCGCCGTACGCGCGCCGGTCAGTCCGGTTTCCTCCTGCACCGTAAAGGTAGCGGTAAAATCATACGGCGCATCCTCGCGCAGCAATTGAATCAGCATTGCGCATCCCGCCCGGTCGTCGATGGCTTTTGCTTTGAGCATGTCGTCTCCGAAACGTACAAAGGGGCTGTCAAACACCGCGGTATCCCCCAAAGCAATGCTCTTCAAAGCATCCTCGCGCCCAGCGGCGCCAATATCAATCACCATGTCGCCAACGTCTGGCACGGCATCGCGTTGATCGCCGCCCAGCAGATGCACCGGCGTACAGCCTATCACTCCGGCCACGCCATGCAGCAGTACCCGCCGGCCAAGCAATACCCTGGGATCGATGCCGCCCAGCGTATCAAACCGCAGATATCCCTGCGCCGTCACGCCGGTCACAATCAACCCCACCTCGTCCATGTGGGCATCCACCATGAGCTGACACGCCGCCCGCTGTGCTCCGCGTTTGCGGGCCAGAATATTTCCAAGCGCGTCTACCGTGCAATCGGCGTATCCATCCAGCAGTTGTAAAATGCGCTCACGCACCGGCCCCTCGTCACCCGAGGGACCAGGGAGCATGCAAAGCTCCTCCAACAGCGCGGTTAATTCAAGCATGGCAGATTCCTCCTTTGGCATATTCCGCAAGCAGCAGCCCGGTCTGCTCAATATCCGAAAGGCTGACCACCTCAACGGCCGTGTGCATATTGCGCAGCGGAATGGACACCAGCGCACAGGGAACTCCCGCCGCTGCCGATACGATTCGGTCGGCATTGGTGCCAGTGCGCCCGGCCATGACCTCAGTCTGCACGGCAATATTGGCCTTTTCCGCCGTATGGCGCATTTTTGCAAGTATGCCGCGGGAAAGATTGGCCGCAATCCCCAGCATAGGTCCCCGACCAAGCTCAGCCTCTGCCTGTGCGGGCGTATGATATCCTGCGGCAAAGCTGACGTCAACCACCACTGCTTCCTGAGGGCGCAAACGATAGGCGGCCGCAGCGGACGGCGAACCGCCCGTTTCCTCCTGCTCGCTCAAAGAAAAGATCACATTGC
>CABQCM010000478.1 GCA_902462665.1 uncultured Oscillospiraceae bacterium
GGGGAAACATAACGCCGAATTCATAAATTCTTCATGACATTGAGCGCCCTTTGCGGTACACTGTATCTGTTATATTTTGCATTAAGATGCCTTTTTTGAACGGATGGGCTGTCAATTTGTTGCCATTCGTTCCGGTGCACCGCAGGGAGGACTGCCGTTTTTGTTTGGATATATCAAACCATTTGAGCCGCAGCTGCGCGTCTGTGAATTGGAGCAGTATAAAGCGGTTTATTGTGGTCTCTGCCGCGGCCTTTCCCGTTCCTTCGGTCCTGCCGCCCGGCTGACCCTGAGTTACGACTTTACTTTTATCGCGATGCTCCACGCGGCCTTATCGGACGAAATACCTCAATTCCTGCCGCGCCGCTGCCCCTGCCATCCCTTTGTAAAGCGCACCCATCTCGAGCCATGCGAGTCCATTGCTTTTTCCTGCGACATTGCCATGCTGCTCCTTCGGGAGAAATGCGTCGATAACCGGGATGACTCCTCTTTTCCCGCTTCTCTTGTGTGGAATTTCCTCCTTCCCGCCGCAACTCACTGCGCAAACGAAGCGGCCCGGAAGCGCTCATCGGCATCCTCGCTGGCCCGGGAGATGACGGCTGCGCAGCGAAACGCGGAATCATTGGGAGATGCGGCGACGATTGACCAGTGCTGCGATCCCACCGCTTCCGCCCTTGGCGGAATTTTGGAGCTGACCGGCCATTCCGATGAAGAACGGCGGATTCTGCGTCGTTTGGGCTACATGCTTGGGCGCTACATCTACCTTTGCGATGCCGTTGACGATCTGCCGGAAGATTTGGAGCATGGCGGTTTTAATCCGCTCAAAAGCCGCGCCGGCCGCGAGGAACAGGCTCAGCTTCTTCGGCAAACGATCGCTGAAATCGGTACCGCTTATGCCCTGCTTTCCCCCAAATATTTTCAGGGGATTCTTGACAATATCGTGTTTTTGGGACTGCCGCGTCAGGCAGAGCTTGTTTTGGAAGGGGAACATCACCATGAATGATCCGTATCAAGTGCTGGGGGTGTCTCCAACCGCTTCGGATGAAGAAATCAAGCAGGCTTACCGTGCGTTGGCAAAGAAATATCACCCCGATAACTATGCAGGAAGCCCTTTGGCGGACCTCGCGTCGGAAAAAATGGCTGAAATCAACGCGGCTTACGACAAGGTTACGGAAATGCGTAAAAATCCCGGCACAAGAGGCTTTTACGGGCAGAATACCGCACAGAGCCAATGGCAGCAGCAAAGACAGTGGCAGCAAAGTTCCCGGAGCAGTCAATTTTCGGACATTCGGCGGCTGATCAACGCCGGACGCATCTTCGACGCGGAACAGCTTCTCGATGGCGTCCCGGGCGCCTCCAGAGACGCTGAATGGAATTTTCTCAAGGGGAATGTACTGCTTGCGCGAGGTTTTTTGGACGACGCAGTCAGCTACCTGCAAAGAGCAGCGCAAATGGACCCGCAAAATTTTGAATACCGCGCGACATTGGATCAGATCAACGCCCGGCGCCAATATGGTTACGGGGGGATGCAGGGCGGTTACAGCTATCAATCCTGCAACTCCTGCACCACCTGCCTGTGCACCTACTGCCTATGCAGCAGCTGCTGCCGGCCCTGCTATTACTAGGGAGGCGGACGCACGTGCGGCGTAACAATCAGAGCACACGGGTTGCCCTCGGCGGTATCAGTGCGGCTCTTTCGTTGACTCTTCTGCTCCTTTCCTCACTGATT
>CABQCM010000479.1 GCA_902462665.1 uncultured Oscillospiraceae bacterium
TACGGCGGCGCAACGCCTGAGGCGCTGGTGGAAAGCGCGTTGTACCACGCTTCCCTTTTAGAACAGGCCGATTTTGGGGACATTGTCTTATCCATGAAATCTTCCGACGTCTCCTCAACCTACGCCGCTTACTGTCTGGCGGCTGAGCGGTGCGATTATCCTTTGCATGTCGGGGTTACCGAGGCGGGGACGCAGTGCATGGGGACGCTCAAATCCGCCGCCGGCATCGGCGGACTGCTACTGCGCGGAATCGGCGATACCATCCGTGTTTCTCTCACAGCCGACCCGGTGCGAGAGGTGGAAACTGCCCTCGACCTACTTCGTGCGATTGGACTGCGCCAATCCGGTATCACGGTGGTTTCCTGCCCGACCTGCGGGCGCACCCGCATTGATTTGATCGGACTCACCGGGAGGGTAGAGCAAAAGCTCAAAAACCTTGTTCCGTCGCGTCCCATTAAAGTCGCGGTGATGGGTTGCCCGGTTAACGGCCCAGGCGAGGCGCGTGACGCCGATGTCGGTATTGCAGGCGGCGACGGCTGCGGCCTATTGTTTAAAAAAGGGCAGGTTGTACGCAAGGTGCCGGAAGAAGGGCTGCTCGACGCCCTATTGGATGAAATTCACACACTGCTCTAAAAAATCCAAGGATGGAGTACATACGCCAACATGAGTTATCCTAGCTTTCGAGACTGTACCAGCGGACTAATTGACGACCAGCGTGTTCTGGTCGCTTTTGCGGACGCTCTGGTCGAGGGGATTGCCTATAACGATCAACGCGAAGCGGTTCTCACCCTCTCCTCCTCGCATTTCATCCCCTGCGAGGAAGTCCGCCTCGCCCGCGAAGCGGTTTGCCGTGCTCTGCGGCTGAATAAGATCGAGCTGCGCCTTCGTTACCCCGCTTCCGCTTTTTCAAAAGAGACAGCGACTGACCTGCTGCACGAAATTCGATTGGACAAGCCGGTCATCAACGGCTTCCTTGATGGCGCGGATATCGCGTTGGACGAGCAGGTGTTTCACGTCACTCTGCACAAGGGCGGGCTGGATATTTTGCAGGCCTGCGGCTGCACCGAGGAGCTGGAAGGGATGCTTCGCGAGCGGTTCGGCCTGTCTTTGCATGTGGAATGGACGGTTTCCGGCGGCGAAATTGCCCCCCCTCCTCCGCCGGCGGTCGAGCCGCCCGCTCCCAAAAAAGCCCCTCAAAAAGTCAAGCACACCGCCCCACCGGAGGATGGGCTTCCCATCTACATGGACACGGCCCAGGTGGTCATCGGGAAACCATTCCGCACTGCTCCCGTGCCGATCGGCACGCTGACGCCCGAGATGGGCAGCGCTACGATCTGGGGCAAGGTATTCAATCTCAACATGCGCGACACCTGGGACAAGCTATCCTGCAACATTTCGTTTGCTATCACCGACCTGACCGGCTCCTATCTCATGGCCATCAAGCTGGACAAAGCGTCGGCCCAGTATAAAAAGTTTGTTTCCTCGGTGGAGGACGGTACGACCGTGCTGGTCTATGGCCGCATGAATTACGACGATTATCTGCGCGATTATGTGATGCGCCCCTCAAGCATTTCTACCGTTGATGCGGTGCAAAAGCAGGATACGGCGCAGGAGAAGCGGGTGGAGCTGCATCTTCACACCAACATGTCGGCCATGGACGGCATGACCCCGGCGGGCGATTTGGTGATGCGCGCTTATCAATATGGGCATCCGGCCATCGCCATC
>CABQCM010000480.1 GCA_902462665.1 uncultured Oscillospiraceae bacterium
CGGTGTAACGATATCCAGCCGCTCCACCAGGACGTTGGCCATATCGCGCGCCGGAGCCTTATCCACAAACGGGCCTTTGTGACTGCGATACGACTTGAGCAGCATATTGTCAACCATCCCCATGGAGGCCACCAGTCCCATGCCCAGCCTGTCCTCCGGCACAAAGCTCATACCAATGCCCAACTCAATAATTTCCGAAGGCGTTTTTCCGATGATGTTTTCTTTTCGGTAAAGCGCGGCGCCCGCTTTGGCTTTCATCAGCCCGGCTATGGTCTCGCACAGCTCCCGCTGCCCGCTGCCTGCCACACCTGCCACACCGAGAATCTCTCCCGATCGAATGTCAAAGGACACATCCTTCAAGCCGATGGTGCCGTCCTCCCGCTCGACCGTTAAGTCGACCACCTTGAGTAAAACCGGCGTATCCTCGCTTTTAGGATGCCGTATGGCCAGTGACACCGGCATACCAACCATCAGCTCGGTTAACCGCTGCTCGTCGGTTTCTGCTGTATTGACTGTGGCAATGCTTTTTCCCTTGCGCAGCACCGTCACCCGGTCGCTGATGGCCATGACCTCATTGAGCTTGTGGGTAATGATGATAATGGCGCAGCCCTGCGCTTTCATCCGCCGCAAAATTTCAAAGAGCTTTTCGATTTCCTGCGGGGTAAGCACCGCGGTCGGCTCGTCGAGAATCAGAATGCGTGCTCCGCGATAGAGTACCTTTAATATTTCTACGGTCTGCTTTTCGCTGACCGACATTTCGCATATTTTTTTCTCCGGCTCAACTGCCAAACCAAAAGTCTGGCTGAGCTGCTCAATCCGTTTGCGCAGCAACCGGGCCTTGACATGCCGTTCCCGCGTACCAAGAACGATATTATCCATGGCGCTGAAAGCATCCACCAGCTTGAAATGCTGATGGATCATACCAATACCGAGCGCCGCAGCATCAGACGGCGATTTGATAACAACCTCCCGGCCGGATACACAGGTCGTGCCAGCATCCGAATGATAGATGCCGGAAAGCATATTCATCAAAGTCGTTTTGCCGGAACCATTCTCCCCAAGCAGGGCAAGAATCTCTCCATATTGAACCGATAAATTGATGTTATCGTTGGCAAGCACTTCGCCAAACGATTTGGTCAGACCGCGGCATTCAATGGCGCAGCCAGTTTTGTTTTCCTCCATGCGTTTCACCTCAATGGGGGTTAGGTAACGAGCGGCTACAGTTTAGCAACCGTTTTGGTTCGCTCCAAAAGCTTTTTTACAAAAAGAAGAAAAAGGGCATCGCGCACTATCACAATGCCCTTTTTCCATAAATCACAATTATTTTACCGTGACCGTCTTGAAATACCAGTTCAGGTTGCCGGTGATATCGGCGTCGGACAACGTGCCGCCTTCGGTCCCCACAGTGGTGCCTTCGTTGGTCTCAATCACGCCGTCAAAGACATTAAAGGAGCCGTCCAGCATCTTGGCCCTTGCCTCATCAATTTTCGCCTGCGTACCTTCGGCGCACAAGTCGGTGGAGAGAGGAGCGATGTCAACCAGACCCTCTTTCATACCGCCAAAGTAATTGGTAGGAGTCCAAGTCCCCTCAATCGCCTGGCGCACTGCCTCGGTGTAATACACACCCCAATGCCAAACGGTGGAGGTCAAGGTCGCTTTGGGCGCGTCCTTGGCCATATCCGAATTATAACCTACGCCCCATTTTCCGGCTTTTTCCGCAGCGGT
>CABQCM010000481.1 GCA_902462665.1 uncultured Oscillospiraceae bacterium
GCAGATGTTTGAAATTTTTTCTTAACCCCCAAAACAACAACGCCCCGGACGGGATATTCCCATCCGGGGCGTATTCTACATATTCACAGCACGGCCCGCTGCGTCCAGCGTTTCCTTTCACTTGACCTCGATAATCGTAATCTTATCCAAACCAAAGCCGGTTTGAGCGGAGGCGATGTCCTGAATCTGGAGCATATCGCTGCTGAGCAGGTGGTCGGCCACCTGCACGACGATATTCACCTGTCCATCCTTAATCACGGCGACGCATTCACTGAATCCCTTGGCCTTGACCAGATTTTCAATCACGCTTTCGGTGTCTGCGTCCTTGGCAAGCTGCATCGCGTCGGCCGTCGCCTGCTGCACGGCGGACGAGTCGGATTTGACGTTATTCATAATATCCTTTAAAATCTGCAGCCCCTCCTGCCGGGCGGCGGCGCGATCTTCCCGGGCCTTTTTAAAATAAGCCTCTCCGCTCTGCGCCTCGCTCACCGTGGTATCCCCGGGATTGCCGACGTACTGTACGTCCCCCAGGTACGAGGTGGTGGAGGACAGCGCGCCGGTAATATCGTATTCCCCGCCGTTTTTGGAAAACTGCCAATTGAGATAGACCGCGGCCGACAAGGCCACCACCAGCACCGCCAACAAAACCTGCCGCTTGCCAATAATCGCACCCTTTTTCATGTTTGTTTCCTCCTAAATATGTTTTATGTCAACGAAATAGTTGCCTTTATCGGGACTGGCGGGTGGTCACGCACACCTTGGTCGAGGGAATTTCCAGAGCGACCGTCACCGCCTTGATTACTTGGCTTGCCACCGCCTCGCTGCCGCCCCCCGTGCAGGCGACCACCACGCCGCTGACGCGGGGCGCGATTTCGGTGATCAGCAACGCCTGCTCGCCGTCGTCGGTTTTGAGGATGATGTACTGCTGCTCGCCGGTGTCCTGCTCGTTAACCGAGCGTTTGCTATCCACCGAATCCTCCGAGCGTTTGGTCGCGCTTTTTTCCTCGGTGGCGTAGATATATTCGCTCCCGCTCGAGAGGGTGACCAGCACGTCGCACTCCCCCACCCCTTGAATCCGGCCGATGATACGCTCCAGCCGTTCTTCGAGTTGCTGGGCATAGACCGCCGTATCGGTTCCCGACGCGGTGGGGAGCTTTTTTTCCCTCGCCTGCTTCTGCGGAAGGAGGGTAGAGAGCAAAATCAGCACCATCCCCGCCACGCCTGCCGCGACCGCGATTTTGACCCCTTTGCCCGAAGAAAGCAGGCCGGTCAACCATTTTCCTTGCATTTGTATCATCCTTTCGATTGCGTCCCATCCTGTTTGATTGGAATCCAGCGCGGCGCTTTTATTCGGATTCGACCACGGCGGCCAAGCCCAGCTCTTTCTCTAAGTGCTGGCGCACCGCGCCGCAGAGTTGTGCGTCGCAGGAACGGAGGACGACCTCCACCTGTGTAATATCTATGCCCGAAGGGCCGCTACTATCCGTCCTGACGCGAAATTTTACGAGTTTTGCTCCGCAACCCTCTGTCAGACGCTTGACTTCGGGCATTAGGCTGCGCTCTATCCCATACCGCGTCTGCTCCTCCACCTGCTCGGCCAAGGCGGTATTGGGCTGGCCGGCCGACTCCAGCGCGGAAAAATCCCATTCCCAATCCTTTGCCTGCAACAGCGGCAGCAGCAGACAGCTTAATGCAAACACGCAAATTACCCAGCGCATG
>CABQCM010000482.1 GCA_902462665.1 uncultured Oscillospiraceae bacterium
AGCGGTCAGGCACGAATTCGTGCCTGACCGCTCTCTTCTTCGATTGACCCGCCGTCGTTTTTTCTGCACTTCCGCGCCGCAGCCGGCAGAAGGAATACGCCGCATCATTCTTTTCTTTGGGCTTTTCTGCTCTTCTGATAGAGCGAAAAAACTCCGAACAACACCATCAGCAGCGCAAATGCCGCCATCCAAAGCTGGAATCCGGGATGATGATGCAGGCGCGCGATCTCCTGATTCGTCATCTCGGCGGTGACTTTCGCGATATTGCAGTTTCGGATGAATTCGCCGGTCACTTGCCCAAACACCACCGCCAGGGCATAGGAAGAGGAAAGCGCATAGCCCCATTTGGCATTCATCCAGGCCGTGATGGCGGCGATCACCCAGATCCCCAGATACCAATGCCTCAGCATCCACTCCAACAGATAACTGTCTTGAAAAAACAGCTTGGTCAAACCGAACATCGCGGCAAAGGGTGCCAAGCAGATCAAGACCGCTGCGATTTTGCCTTTGGCGTTTCTCATCTCTGTTCCGACCTCCCCTTCATCGTTTATCAAAAGAATACATAATCCCCATAAAAAGTGTATCATGAATATCAAAGAAACACAATACGTAAAAAAGAGATTCCCTCCTGCAGGAATCTCTCTTTTGCTGCGCACGAAAGCGGGGGGGAGGCGAATCTTCCTGCGCAGGAAACCGCTTGAACGCGGCAATCACCGCAGCCGCCACCCGCGCCGCAACACCTTTGCCGCGCCCCGGTCCTATTCGATCTCCACCCAGTTTCCGGGAGCTTTCAGCGCCTTGAGCCCCGCGCCGCGAACGTCCATGATGGCAACGGTCTCCGCATGGGGAATCTCCGCCTTCCCCGTCTCAAAGAAGCGGACGAGCGCGCGGATGAACCCGCCGAAGTAATCGCTCCTGACCTCCAACGTGCGGCAGCCGCCCGCACAGGCGATGTTCATCATGAAGGGTGAACCCTTGCCAAAGCAATTCAGCGACGCAAAGCGGCCGTCCGCAAAGGCGATGTCCATCTGCGTAAAATCGGGCGCGGTGTGCGCCATCACGCGGACAGGGCGGCTTTGAATGAGCATCAAAATGGGTTCCAGCTGATGGATGGAATAGGTCTCAAAACCATTGGGCCCCCAGGAGCTGATCGCCTGCACCGCGTCGGGGGCAATATTGGCATATTCGTCTGCAAAGCGCAGCGCGGAAGTGGAGCAGCAGGGCGTCCCGCTCTCCTCTGCCATGGCGAAAATCCTCCGCGCGGTCTCCCCGTCGGGCGCGAAGGTCTTGTCCACATAGGTGGGCTTGCCCGACGCAAGCGGGAGCCTGCACAGCTGCTCATGCATTTCGCAGTTGTCGGGGGAAAGCACGATGAGCGCGTCGCTGTCCGCAATCAGCACCTCGATGGTTTCAAAGCGCGGGATGTTCATCTCCCGGCACCAGGTTTCCGTGGTTCTGCCGCCGATGGGCGAATCGATCAGCCCGAACGCGCCGGTGACCGCCATGCTGCCGTTCGACGCCTCCGCGATCATGCGCGGATAGTTGTTGGCGTGCCACTCGTCCAGATAGTAGTCGATAAAGCCGATTTTTTTCATTTTTTCTCCGTTCCTCCGCTTGCTGCGGCGCTCTGTGATGCTTCTGCCTCTGTTGTATCACGTTTCGCCCGCCTCCGCAAGGTCTTTCCGCTCCGTTTTTTCTGTTGCTTTTTTTCTTC
>CABQCM010000483.1 GCA_902462665.1 uncultured Oscillospiraceae bacterium
GTCGTGGGGGCAGAGGCAGCGCCGCCAACCTCCTCAACCTGGACGTCATAGGTTTTTCCGTTTACCGTAATCTTGAGATTTTTCATGAGTTTGGTTCCTCCCATTTCAGGTAATAATATGTCCAAAGCTTCGAGCCAGGCAGCGAAGAAGCACGGAACGTGCTTTCTCATCCAGCGTCAAGCATGTACGCTGTCAAACAACTCCCTGGCCGGATATAGAATCAATTTTTAAAAATCAAAGCGGCATATTGGAATGCTTCTTCGCCAAGGTGGAAGCCCGTTTGCCCGCAAGCATCTCAAGCGCCACATACAGCCGCTCGCGCAGGGATGAAAGCTCGACCACATCGTCCACATAGCCCATTTCCGCCGCTTTGAGGGCGCTGGCCTGGGTTGCTTCGTATTCCGTGATCAGCGCGGGGCGCTGTTCCCCGGCCGCAATCCGATCATTCCACAGAATGGATACCGCAGTCTCCGAGGGAAGCGAAGAAATCACCGCCTGGGGCGTGGCAAAGACTGCGTCGGCGTTTCCGCGCCCTGCCAGCACCGAAAACACCGGGCCGACCGCCTTGCCGGTAACAACCGAAATCTTAGGGCAGGTTGCCTCAGCATACGCGCTCGACAGCATGGCCGCGTCACGGATTCCGCTGTGCAGCTCGGCCTCGACCGAACGTTCAAATCCAACCGAATCGATCAGGGTGACCACCGGAATGGCAAAGGTGTCGCAAAAACGGACAAACCGGGCCGCTTTGCGGCAGGAATCGGAATCCAGCCGGCCGTCCTCCCCCGCTGCGGTGGAAACCACACCCACCGTCACGCCCATAATTCGGGCCAGCGCGGTGTGCACCAAGGGAGCAAATTCGGCAGACAGCTTATAAACGCTGCCCGCATCAACTAAGTTACAGCAAACGCACTCGCCCTGGCCAGCGTCAACCGCTTCGGCCGCCGGGACGGCGGACAGGTTGTTGCTCGGCAGCATGGACAGCAGAGTGCGCGCCGACTCAATGGCTTCCTCTTCGTTGGCCGCAAGCACTTGCGCCGTGCCGCTTTGGCATACCGCCTTGGCGCTGCCGGTCCCCGCCTTCTCCCCGCCGATGATGGAGGGAGCGGTCAGGTACATCTGCGCGTTCTCGCTGATAATGACCACATCGGCCGCAGCCGCCATGAGCGCCGCGCTGCCCGCGCAGGCGCCTAGTACCAGAGACACCTGGGGAACGACGCCCGACAGACGGCTGGCCGTCTGCATCAGCTCGCCGTAAGCATGCAGCGCGTCGAGCCCCTCGGTCAGGTGCGCGCCGCTGGAATCGTAAATTCCTACCACCGGTAGGCCGGTCTTCTCCGCCAGCTCGTATACCCGGCGAATTTTTGCTGCCTGAGAGCGCCCCATCGCGCCGCCGGCCGCCTCGATGTTTTGCGAAAAGGCGTAGGCCGGAGCCCCGGCGATCGAGCCGTACCCCGTTACAACCTCGCAGCCCTGCTCGGCGTTTTTCGAGAACATGTCCAGCTCGGTGAAGCTGCCCTGATCGAACAGGGCGGCAAGCCGGCGATAAGCGGCCGAGCCGTCATGCCCTGCGCGGGCCTCCTCAAGGCTCTGGGAGACAGTTTTATATTCCATTCCAATACCTCCATTACCTGGATTGAGAACAAACTCTAAACGGTTCTATTATATATCAAACAGGCGCAAATAACAAGCAAAATATACCACTAACGATGGTTT
>CABQCM010000484.1 GCA_902462665.1 uncultured Oscillospiraceae bacterium
CCGGCTGCATGGCTGAGGCATCCCAATAGCCAATCAGGGTATAACCAGGGGCGCTGTAGCGTTCAAAATCAGGACGGTCGCAAATTCCCACCACCGTCACGGTCTGCTGCTTGCTGCCGGTCAGGGTTTCCTCCTGCCCCAAATAGGGCGTGTTCTGCCAGCAGGCTTTGCCCTCGTCCGTCTTTCGCTGGCCGATATCCAGCGTCAAGGTCTGGCCTACTTCCACGTTCACGCCGCCGTTATAGGAGATATGACGGGAGGCCACCACCTCCCCCTCCTGCTCGGGGAGCCGCCCTTCGGTGAGCGATACCGGCAGCATGGACAGAGCCTCTTTGGAGAAATCCATGACAAACAGATAGGGCTTATCCTCGTTTTGGCATCCCTCCAGCAGAGCGTAGCCGGTATTGCGAATCAGTCCCAGCTCTTTAATATCGCCGTCGTTCTCCAAAAGAGCGGCCCGCTTCCCTGGAATCTGTTCGAGCTTGGCCTCCCACCGGCCCTCGATGGCCACGGCCGCATCGTACAGATATTGCTGCATACTGGCGATAAAAGTGGTGATCGCCGAAATCATAGCGGCCGATAAAATCACGCCCAAAATCGTCACCAGCGTGCGGGTGCGATTTCGCCGCAGGGTCTTTACCGTGACCCGGTTGAGTACGTTCATCAATCAATCCAACCCCTCTCCAACTCATCCTGCCGTTTCGGCGCGGAAACGGCCTTGCAGGGCAGCGTTTTGCGCGTGTGCCCGCTCATGCGATTACCTCGTCGCGCGCAATCCGACCGTCCTCAATGCTGATGACGCGGTCGGCCTGCAGGGCGATATTCTCGTCGTGGGTGATGATAAACAGGGTCTGGTGATACTGCTTGTTATAAAGCTTGAGCAAATCAATAATCTCGCTCGAATTGCGCCGGTCGAGGTTGCCGGTCGGCTCGTCGGCCAGAACCAGAGCGGGGTTATTGACTAGAGCGCGCCCGATGGAGACCCGCTGCTGCTGGCCGCCCGAAAGCTGGTTGGGTAAATGGGAAAGCCGCCGGTCAAGTCCCAGAATGCGGGTAAGGCTGCGAAGCTGCTGGGAATCCACCCGGCGCCCGTCGAGCAGCAGGGGCAGGGTAATGTTTTCCTCGACGTTAAGCACTGGAATGAGATTGAAAAACTGGTAGACCAGCCCGATCTGCCGGCGGCGAAAAACGGCCAGATTGGTTTCATTCAGCGCGTAAATATCGGTGCCGTCAATATACACCTTGCCCGTGGTGGGACGGTCGACCCCGCCGAGCATATGCAGCAGGGTGGATTTGCCCGAACCGGACGGCCCGATGATGGCCACAAATTCCCCCTTTTGCACCGTAAAAGAGATGTCGTCGAGGGCATGCACCGCCGTCTCTCCCCTGCCGTATATCTTGCTGAGGTGTTCTACTCGTAATATTTCCATGAGGCTTCTTCCTTTCCAATACTGTAGGCTTTGAGCGGGGGGCGGTGACGTCAAAGCGTCCTTGCCTCCCAGGTTGATTCTATCGTAACACACCAACATGACAGGCAAGTGACCGAATGAGTGACAATCGCGTCACAAAGACGTTTGCGGCTAATCTCCATTTATGACTGCATAAAAATCGCGGAAGGATACGTTTTTAGAACACACCGAACCAGTGTTTGCAGACACGTTCATATGGGATCGTCGCGCAAACGAGCGTACATTTTCATATCAATCACGCG
>CABQCM010000485.1 GCA_902462665.1 uncultured Oscillospiraceae bacterium
GCAAGGGAGTGATCATTGCGGACTCATCCTCCGCAATGATCACTCCCTTGCCCAGCGCCAGCCCGTCCGCCTTGACTACGACGGGATATTCTCCTCGTTGGCGGATGTAAGAAAGAGCCTCCTGCGCGTCGTGGAACACAGCGTATTCCGCCGTAGGAATGCCGTACTTTTTCATTAAATCTTTGGAAAAGACCTTGCTGGCCTCAATTTGAGCCGCCGCCGCGTTGGGGCCAAAAGCGCGAATGTCGTTTTGCTCCAATACGTCTACCATTCCGGCGGCGAGAGGATCGTCGGGGGCGACTACCACCAGATCTACTTTCTCCTGCTTGGCCAGCGCGACCATACCGTCAATATCGCAGGCGGAAATCGGAAAGCACTCGGCGTCACAGGCGATGCCGCCGTTGCCGGGCGCGCAGAGAATGCGTTTCACGCGGGGGCTTTCCTTAAGCTTGCGGATAAGAGCGTGCTCGCGGCCGCCGCCGCCTACCATGAGAATTGTCATAACGCGAATCTATCCTTTCTGTCCGTTGTGCAACGGGAAAATAGGCAGGAAGGCGGCGAAAGCCACCGTCCTTCGAATGAATATGCTGCGTGAAAAGTGAGCTCATAACCAACGAAAACGGCCGCCCTCTCCCTCGAGGGGGCAGCCGTATGGATTAATGATGGAAAAGGCGAAGCCCATTGAACGCCATGACCATGCCGTATTTGTTGCAGGTCATGATGACGTGGTCGTCGCGAATGGATCCGCCCGGCTCGGCAATGTACTTCACGCCGCTTTTGTGGGCGCGCTCGATGTTGTCGCCAAAGGGGAAGAAAGCGTCGGAGCCGAGCGCCACACCAGTTTGCGCAGCCAGGAATTCCTTCTTTTCCTCCCGGGTCAGCCGCTCGGGCTGCTCGGTAAAGAATTCCTGCCAAGCGCCATCTGCGAGCACGTCCATGTCATCTTCGGAAAGGTAAATATCAATGGTATTGTCTCGGTCGGGGCGGCGGATATCGGCGCGGAAAGGCAGGGCAAGCACCTTGGGATGCTGGCGCAGATGCCACAAATCTGCCTTGTTTCCCGCCAGACGGGTGCAGTGAATGCGGCTCTGCTGTCCTGCGCCAATGCCGATGGCCTGCCCGTCCTTGGCGTAGCATACCGAATTGGATTGGGTGTATTTCAAGGTGATGAGGGCGACAATCAGATCACGTTTGGCCTCGTCGGTCAGTTCTTTGTTGTCGGTTACGATATTTTGTAGCAGGGAGGCGTCAATCTTAGCCTCGTTGCGCCCCTGCTCAAAGGTAATACCAAACACGTCCTTGTGCTCCACCGGCGCGGGACGGTAATCCGGGTCAATCTGAATCACATTGTATGTGCCCTTGCGTTTGATTTTGAGAATCTCGAGTGCCTCGTCGGTATAGCCGGGGGCGATGATTCCGTCCGATACCTCGCGCGCAAGCAGGGTGGCGGTTTCCTTATCGCACACGTCGCTGAGCGCCGCCCAGTCGCCATAAGAGGACATGCGATCGGCCCCGCGCGCCCGGGCGTAGGCGCAGGCAATGGGAGAAAGCTCCAGATCATCGACAAAATAAATGCGCTTGAGTGTGTCGCTCATCGGCAGGGCCAGAGCCGCCCCCGCCGGGCTGACGTGCTTAAAGGACGCGGCGGCGGGCAGACCAGTGGCTTCCTTGAGCTCACGCACCAACTGCCAGCTGTTGAACGCATC
>CABQCM010000486.1 GCA_902462665.1 uncultured Oscillospiraceae bacterium
AGGCACCAACTGTGAATACGACACTGCCCGCGCTTTTGAGCGTGCCGGTGGGCATGCCGAGGTCATGGTGGTGAAAAACCTGACCTCTGCGGATATTGAGGAAACGATTGAGCGCATGGTTCGGCTCATTGACCAGTCGAATATTATCATGCTGCCCGGCGGATTTTCCGGGGGAGACGAACCGGATGGTTCGGGTAAGTTTATCGCCACCACCTTCCGCAATCCCCGCGTGGCCGACGCGGTGCAGCGTCTGCTGGGGGAGCGCGACGGATTGATGCTCGGCATTTGCAATGGCTTCCAAGCTTTGATTAAATTGGGATTGGTTCCCTTTGGCAAAATCTGCGACCAGACGGAGGATGCGCCGACGCTCAGCTTTAATACCCTGGGCCGTCATGTGTCCCGTATGGTGTACACCCGCGTGACTTCGGTGCTGTCTCCATGGCTTGCCGGGTGTGAGGCGGGGGATGTGCATGCTATCCCGGTCTCTCATGGCGAGGGACGTTTTGTGGCCAGCGACGCTTGGGTGCGCCGATTGGCCGAAGCGGGGCAGATTGCCACCCAATATGTTGACCTGCATGGCGCTCCTTCGTCGAATATTGAATTCAATCCCAACGGTTCGGTTTGCGCCATTGAGGGAATCACTTCGCCCGACGGCCGTGTTTTCGGTAAGATGGGGCACAGCGAGCGCACCGACGACGAATGCTATCGCAACGTTCCCGGCGAAAAGGATCAAAAATTGTTTGTGTCTGGGATAAAATACTTCCAATAATCCGTTGCATATGCTATAATGTCCACAGAGCGCACATGATACTTTGATTTTGATCGCTCACCTACGTTGATAGCGTATGATACCCTTACGCTACGCGTTCGTGGTATCATAGCGGTTAGCAAAATGTACTGGTTCGCTTGCGGCGCGGATGAACCAGGGCATACCCCATCGTGTTGTATTGGCTTGGGGAAATTGTGGTGTTATGACATCGTTTGGAATCCTGCGGCGGAGCTTTGCCGCAGGAGGGCCGGACGATGTCTTTATGTGAAAAAAGAGAACCTCAGGTAATAGGATATCTCCTTGTTTCGGTCGGTCTTTGCCCCAAATAAGGCAGAAAATCCGAAAGCATTTTGCGATTTTTTTCATCGGCGCCGGCGGCTTCGCCCCCGGTGATTGGAAGCAACCATGTGAGAGGAGTATCGGTGTGAAGTACGTAATTTTGCTTTGCGACGGCATGGCGGATAACCCGATTGAGTCACTGGGAGGGCGCACTCCCATGGAGGCGGCCCACAATCCGAGCATGAATTGGTTGGCGCAAACCGCCCAGGTGGGCATGGTGCGCACAGTGCCGGAGGGGATGACGCCCGGCAGCGATGTGGCAAATCTTGCCGTGCTGGGCTATGATCCGGCAGAGGTCTATACCGGCCGGTCGCCGCTGGAGGCAGCCAGCATGGGCATCGAGCTTGCGCCGCAGGATATGGCTATGCGCTGCAATTTAGTTACTTTATCCGGCGACGGTTCATTTGAAGACAAGGTTATGGCCGATTATTGCGCGGGGGATATTTCCACGGCGGAGGCATCCCAGCTCATCACGACTTTGCAGGAGAAGCTGGGCGGTGATGAAATCGAATTTCACGCTGGCGTCAGCTACCGTCATTGCCTTGTCAGCCGCGGCGGATGGAAGGAGTTTGGCACTTTTACCCCACC
>CABQCM010000487.1 GCA_902462665.1 uncultured Oscillospiraceae bacterium
GAAAATGATGCGCCGGGGTCGCGTGCACAACCGAGACGCCCTGGCGTTCCAGCTCGGGAATGAGAATTCCGGATTCGTCCATGGAAATGAGACGGGTGGGCACACCGTGGCTTTTGAGAATTTGATAGAGCTTTGGATACCCGGGATTTTCTACCCCGTATACTCGGCTGTGGCCCAGAAGCTGTACCAGTAGGCTCATTAAGGTTTCCGACCCGGCCCCCACCACAATTTGTCTGGGAACGACGTTTAGTCCCCGGTTGGAACGCAGATAAAGCGCAATAGCCATGCGCAATTCCTTCATTCCCTGCGGCGGCCCCGGCTCGAGTAGGCGGTTGCCCTCGCAAAGCACCTGACGCATGAGCTTCGCCCAGATGGAAAAAGGAAACCGTCCGGCGTCCACACGATTGGAGGAAAAATCAAATGTCGGCTCATCGGACGGCGATTCCTCCCCCCTGGGCGGAACTTCTTCCTCGGAAGGGACAGTGCTGTTTGGTAGGGCGGTGGAGGGAGCGTCATCGCAGCAGGGAATGCGCCCCGGCAGCTGCTGCTCCACGTAAAAGCCGCTGCGCGCATGGGCGGCGAGATATCCTTCCGCCACAAGCTGGGCATAGGCCGTCTCGACCGTGCTGATGCTGACGTGCAGATGCTCCGCTAAGGCTCGCTTAGAGGGAAGACGTTCGCCGGGGGTGAGCCGGCCTTCCTCCATCGCGCGGCGAAGATAGCGAATCATTTGTTCATATAACGGTATTTTATTTTGTGGATCGAGTGGAATTGTAATATTCATTTCCATCTGACCTTATAAAAAAATAATAAATTGAACATTTCAATCAGTTCAATTTGAATTATACTATATTAAAATCATTGTTTTGTCAAGAGGAGTGTTTGATGTGAACGATCGTTATGAGCTGAATAAAAACCTGGCCCAAATGCTCAAGGGCGGTGTGATTATGGATGTGACCACCCCCGAACAGGCCGAGATTGCCCAAAAGGCCGGCGCCTGCGCTGTGATGGCCCTCGAGCGCATTCCGGCTGACATCCGCGCCGCGGGCGGCGTTTCGAGAATGAGCGATCCTAAAATGATTAAAGGCATCCAGGCCGCCGTATCCATCCCGGTGATGGCCAAGGTGCGCATCGGCCACATTGCCGAGGCGCAGATTTTGCAGGCCATCGAAATTGATTACATTGATGAAAGCGAGGTTTTGTCCCCCGCCGACGATGTGTATCATATTGACAAGCGGCAGTTCGACGTGCCATTTGTCTGCGGAGCGAAGGACCTGGGCGAGGCGCTGCGCCGTATCGCCGAGGGCGCGTCGATGATTCGCACCAAGGGGGAACCGGGCACCGGCGACGTGGTACAGGCTGTACGGCATATGCGTAAAATCACCGCCCAGATGCGCGCGCTGCAGGGCATGCGGGAGGATGAGCTGTTTGAAGCGGCCAAGGAGCTTCGCGTCCCCTATGATTTGGTGCAGTACGTGCACAAAAACGGCCGGCTGCCGGTGGTGAATTTTGCCGCGGGCGGTGTGGCGACTCCGGCTGACGCAGCCTTGATGATGCAGCTGGGAGCAGAGGGTGTCTTTGTCGGCTCGGGGATCTTCAAGTCGGGCAACCCGGCCAAACGGGCAGCCGCCATTGTGCAGGCTGTGACCAACTATAACGATCCCGAGCGTCTGGCCGCGTTG
>CABQCM010000488.1 GCA_902462665.1 uncultured Oscillospiraceae bacterium
TGGTTGCCGGTGCGATTGATCAATACCCGACCGTCGGCACAGGCGACCAGCGTCCCGGCACCCTTGAGCACCAGCGTCACGCCGTACTGCTGGGCGAAGGCCGACGCGCACTCCGCCCGATTGCGCTGAACCTCCTGCGCCGTACATCCCAGAAGCCGCGCCATTTCCCCGGGATGCGGCGTAAGCACCACCGGCGTCCCCGCAGCGCTCAATAAATGTATATTCTGAGCGACGCAATTTATGCCATCGGCATCGAGCACCACCGGCGCCTTGCTTTGAGAAAGAAGGTAAGCAACCACCGAACTGGTGTCGTGATTAACCCCCAGGCCGCATCCCACAAGACAAGCTTTTGCATGGGAAAGGCTCTGTTCCAGACGGCCAATGCAGGCTTCGGCCAACGTGCCGTTGGCCGTCTCGAAAAGCGGGGTCAGAATTTGCTCCACCAAATGCCCGGCCAGCACGGGATAAAGGCCCTGCGGCGCACAGACTTCCACCAGCCCAGCCCCGCAGCAGGAAGCCGCACGAGCCGACAAAACCGCCGCACCCGCCATGCCGACGCTGCCGCAGACCGTTACCACCCGGCCAAAATTACCCTTATTGGAATTCACCGGCCGGGGCGGAAGACAGCCTGCCGCAAAAGCGGGATCAATGGTCTGCATCGTATTCGGCAGGGAATCCATCACCTCGGTTGGCGCGCCCACGCCCGCTACAATAACCTCTCCGCAATACTCCGCGGCGGGATAGACTACATGCACCGGCTTGAGCGTGTGAAAGCTGACGGTCTGACAGGCGCGAAAGCATTCCCCCTCGACCCGGGCGCTGTCGCATTGAGCGCCGCTGGGCAAATCAAGTGAAACGACCCTTTTTTTCATCTGATTGCACCAAGCAATCACATCGGCAAGCGGTTGATCAGGCGTACCGTGAAAACCGGTGCCAAACAAAGCGTCAATAATGACGTCGGCCTGTTGGATGGCTGTTTTGGCGGAAGCGGCGGTAACATAATCGACCGCCGGAACCCCCATGGAGGTGGCTCGCAGCAGCATTTCAGCCGCATCGGCCGTGGTTGGCGGCCCCATGAGCAGCACAATGGTCACCTGCGCTCCATCCTGAGCCAAACGGCGGGCGGCGACAAAACCGTCCCCACCATTGTTGCCGCGCCCGCACAGCACGGCAATGCTGCGCCCCGCTGCGCCGTATCGTTCCCGCACAATACGAGCGGCGGCAGTGCCAGCGTTCTCCATCAGGCGGATGTGTTTCATGCCCGAGAGGGCGGCGCGCTCCTCTAGCTCCTTCGTTTGCGCACTGTTGAGTACGATCATCGCTGTTCCCCCGTTTCTGACGAGGCCACCACCACGGCGGCGGCAAGCTCTTTGGTGTGAGTCAGGCTGACGCAAAACGCAGTCAGCCCGCGCGTCTGCGCCATACGCTGCGCCCGGCCGGACAGTGCCAAATAGGGCGCGCCCAGCTCGTCGTGCAGCAGCTCTACCTCGGTGAGGGAGAATCCCCGTATGCCGGTTCCCATCGCTTTGGCAAACGCCTCTTTCGCGGCAAAAGCGGCGGCGGCCGACTGAGGAGCAAACCGGCGGGCGGTCAGCTCCTGACGTTCCCGCGCGCCAAACACCCGCTCGATAAAATGGGCGCTGTCCAGACAGCCGGCCATACGGGAAATTTCCACCA
>CABQCM010000489.1 GCA_902462665.1 uncultured Oscillospiraceae bacterium
GCCCATGGAGGTCACAGGCTGTTTTCCCTGACGTTCAGCCAGCCGGTTGGCCAGCGCAATGAGCAGACCGAACACAAAGAAGCCGCCGGGAGGCAGAATAAAGAGCAGCATGGGCGAGATGCTCCCCGGCAGGATGCTCAGGCCGAACAGCGAGCCCTGCCCGAGCAGCTCGCGAATGCAGCCCATGCAGAGCAAAGCGGCGGTAAAGCCGACGCCCATCCCCAGCCCGTCGAGAGCGGAGGCGGCGACGCCGTGCTTGCCCGCGAAAGCCTCAGCCCGACCGAGGATGATGCAGTTAACCACAATCAGGGGTAGATAAATGCCCAACTGCTCGTCAATGGCCGGCAGATAGGCCTTGACCAGCATCTGCACAATGGAAACGAAACCGGCGATGATGGTGATGTAGGCTGGAATGCGCACCTTTTGCGGAATCACCTTGCGCAAAGCCGAAATCACGACGTTGGAGCAAACCAGCACCAACGCGGCGGCAGCCCCCATACCTAAGGCGCTTTGAGCCGAGGTGGTGACGGCCAGGGTGGGGCAGGTACCCAGCACCAGGCGGAAGGTGGGATTTTCCCGAATCAGCCCCTTGGTAAATTCTCTGGAAAGCTTATTTGCCATGACCTGTGCCTCCAATCTCACTTTGATAGAGCGCAAGCGCCTGATTTACCGCGTTGGTGACCGCGCGGGAGGTGATGGTTGCGCCCGTCAAAGCGGTGATTTCCCCCTCGCCGGCGGCCGATTTGGCCACCCCGATGGAGCCGGAAAGCCCCTGGAACTGGTCGCGGAAGCTCTCCTTCTGGGCGTTCATGCCCAGCCCGGCGGTTTCGCTGATTTCCAAAAGCTCTACCCCGGTGATAGCGCCGTCGGCGTCCACGCCGGTCATTACTTTAATCAATCCGCCATAGCCCGAGGACGAGGTGGTAAAAACGTATCCCACCGTCTGCCCCGAGGCGTCCAGCCCCTGCGCGTAGGCAGCGCCGTCGGCCGCTGTTTTTTCCTCAAAAGTTGCAGCTGCGGGCAGCACGGTTTGCTGCGCTTCCAAAGCGGTTTGCGCTTGAAGCTCGGCGATGGGGCCGCGGGTAGCCTCGTTGGCTGCGGCGAGCAGCAGCGAGGTGATGGCGCAGATGAGGAAGAGGGAGAGCGCCGGAATGAGAATCTGCTTTTTCATTCGTTCTTCCTTCCTTTCTCATCGAAGCATGGCGCGGCGTATAGTTGAAACAACGATGCCGCGCGGGCAAAAGCGGGGTGCGTTCTCATGCCTTCGCCTCCTTCTTTTTTGGCGTGCCGAAGGGCTTGGGCGCGGTCAGGCGCTCGATATGCGGCACGAGAATATTCATCAACATAATGGAGAAGGAGACCCCTTCCGGCAGGCTGGCAAACAGCCGGATGACGGTGGTGATGAGGCCGCAGCCAATGGCGAACACGATCTTACCCTTAATGGTGATGGGAGAAGTAACGTAATCGGTAGCCATAAAGAAAGCACCCAGCAGCAGGCCGCCCGACAGTAGCTCGTAAGCGGTCAGCGTTAGATCAAACCCGGTGGCGGGCAGCATGCACAGCGCCACAGTGCCGATATAGCACAAGGGGATGATGGGGGAAATCACCCGACGCGCAATCAGATAAATGCCGCCCAGCAGCAGTGCCAGTGCGCAGACCTCGCCCAGACAGCCTC
>CABQCM010000490.1 GCA_902462665.1 uncultured Oscillospiraceae bacterium
GGCCAGGGACTTATCCAGCGCCCAGAAGCAGCGGGTGAACCGCTTGGTGTTCTGAGTCACCGGCTCGGAGAAGTCGGCTCCCTGCGGGGATACCGCCCCAATGACCGTGACCGAACCTTGACTGCCGCCCAGGGTTTCCACCAAGCCGGTGCGCTCGTAAAAGGCGGCCAAACGGCTGGGCAGATAGGCGGGAAAGCCTTCCTCGGCCGGCATTTCTTCCAACCGGCCGGAAATCTCGCGCAGAGCCTCAGCCCAGCGAGAGGTGGAATCGGCCATCATGGCTACGTCGTAACCCATGTCGCGGTAATATTCGGCCAGGGTAATGCCGGTATAAATGGAAGCCTCGCGGGCCGCCACCGGCATGTTGGAGGTATTGGCGATGAGCACGGTGCGGTCGGTGAGCTTACGTCCGGTGCGCGGATCGACCAGCTCGCCGAATTCGTCGAGCACTTGGGTCATCTCATTGCCCCGCTCGCCGCAGCCGACGTAGATGATGATGTCGGCGTCGCACCATTTGGCCAGCTGGTGCTGGGTCATGGTTTTCCCCGTGCCGAAGCCGCCGGGGATGGCTGCCGCTCCCCCTTTGCACAGGGGAAAGAGGGTGTCGATGATGCGCTGCCCAGTGATGAGCGGCCGGTCGGAGGTACGCCGTTTGGCGACCGGTCGGGGAATACGAATCGGCCAGGTTTGGCAAAGGGTGAGGGAATGCTCTATCCCCGCGGCGTCCACCAGCGTGACCACCGTGTCATGGATACGGTATTGTCCGTTGGCGGCGGTTTTGATAACTTTGCCGGACAAGCCGGGAGGCACCATGCATCGATGCTCGATGGCGGCGGTTTCGGGGCAGCGGGCGTAAATCTGCCCGCCCGACAGCTCGTCGCCAACCGAGACGGTAACGGTAACGTCCCACAAACGGTCGGGGTCAAGATTGTCCACGCTGCTTCCCCGCTGGATAAAGCTGTTGCCATCCTTTGCAAAGACGGGAAGGGGACGCTCGATGCCGTCGAAAATATTACTGATAATGCCCGGACCGAGGGTAACCGGCATGGAGGAGCCGGTGGCGACCACCGGGTCGCCGGGCTTCAGGCCAGTGGTCACCTCGTACACCTGGATGATGGTGTATGCGTCGTTAACGCCGATGACCTCGCCTACCAGGCGTTCCTCGCCGACGTAGACCATCTCCTGCATGGAAAAATCCCGGGTGTTGGCCACTGTGACGACCGGGCCGTTGATACCGTATATCACATTGTTTTGCATGAGGTACCTCCTTGAATTGAGGCTGGATAATAAGGACGTTGGAACCATTACCGGCGATTTAGGCCTCGCTGATGGTCATACCGGAATGGGTCATGAACCATTGGCGCTGGGAATTCAGACGCGTGGCGAGGGTATCGTCCAGCCGCAGCCGCTGATCGCTTACTTCGGCGCAAAGCCCCCCGAGCACAATTGAGGAATCGGCTTTCAACTCGACCGGGGCCGAAAAGAACGATCGAAAGCCTTCGGCCAGAGGCAAATCCTCTGCGCGCACGAACAGGGTGACCGGGGAATCCCCGGCCTGGGCGGCAATGCGCCGGGCGCTTGCTTCCAAAAAAGCGGAATAGTCAGCCGACGCGGCAAATTTCCCCAGCCGCTTGGCCGCTGCATCAAACACCTCGTCCATAGA
>CABQCM010000491.1 GCA_902462665.1 uncultured Oscillospiraceae bacterium
TCCATGACCTCATAAAATTCGCCCGCATTGTGCTCGGCAATGGTGTCCTTTCCTACAATGCCGATATCGCACACACCGTGCTCGACATAGGTAATTACATCGGCTGCTTTGGCTAATACCGCCTCATACGGGCCAACCGGCAAAATCAGCCTACGGCCCTTATCAATAAGCTGCGTACAATCCAGCCCCATTTGCTCAAACAGGCCGACTGCCTTTTTCTCCAGCCTTCCTTTGGTCAGGGCAATGCGTATTGGTCTCATAAAACAAACTCCGTTCCGCCGAAAAAATGCTTTCCTTCTGTCGCATCTAGTTTCCGGCCCTCTATTTCGATGCGTTCACAGAATGCGCTCGGTAATTTTCTCATTCACAACAAGCAACTTTTTGGCCCCCGCCGCCTTGGCCTGCGCCGCCGCCTGCTGCACATCCGAAGCGATGGAGCTGATGCAACAAATCCCCTGGGATGCCAAAGCACGAAGCTCAATGAGTGCTTTCATCTCATAGCCTTCCTCACCGAACACCGCCACTTCGGGCAACGGCCTGCTGCTGCCTTCCCCGCGGGCAAGCAGCACACGGGCAAGCTGGTCGTTGTCCACCCCGAAGCCGGTGGCCGGCATGGGCGCGCCAAATTCCTCCAACAGGCGGTCATAACGCCCGCCCGAGACAGCAGTCTGACCCGCTCCCTCTACATAACCGCGAAAAACCACGCCGGTGTAGTAATCATTGCGATGAACCAGGCCGAGATCAATGTTGATTTTTCCATGCAGGCCCAATGCCTCTAAATCAGCGTAAATGCCCTCGAGATATTGCAACGGCTCCATGGCGCGTGGATCCCCCTCACAAAGTGCCGCCGCATCGGCAAACACCTCTCGCCCGCCAAACAGCCTTGGCAGCTTGCGAATCGCCCGCACCGCCTTGGTATCCTCTAAGGTATCAAGCAAGGCTCCCAGCCCCGCGTAGTTTTTGGATTCAATCAGCAAACGAATGTCCTCGCGCACATCAGCATCCACCGGCAGACGCTTGGCCAGCGCCTGATAAAATCCGGCGTGTCCCAGTTCAATGCGGAAATCCGTCACATCCAATGCCTGCAAGGCGTCCACCGCCATGGTAATTACCTCGAGATCGGCTCTCTTGCCGGGCGCGCCCAGCAGCTCGATTCCGGACTGCATAATCTCATCGCTGTGCCCGCTCATGGACGGCGTGGCGCGATAGACCGTTTGAGCATAGTAAAGACGCAACGGCAGCGAAGCGTCCTTAAGCCGCGCACCCACCAGCCGGGCGATAGGCATGGTGCTATCCGGCCGCATGACCAGCAGCCGCCCGTGATTGTCACACAGCTTATAAAGAGATTCCTGCGGCATCCCAGCCAGGCTGCCCGAAAACATTTCATAATATTCCAGCGCCGGGGTCATGACCTCGGCATAGCCGCGTGAACCAAACAGGCTGGCCAGACGTTCGGCCACTCTGCGGCGAATTAGACACTCTTCAAACAGCAGGTCACGCGTCCCTTCGGGGGTGGTGCGGCTGTATTTTCCATTCATCCGGATCGCTCCTCGCATTCGCTTTAGCTTGCTAATATGATATCACGATAAATAGACTGTGTCAAGTAAAAAAAGCAGGCGGCACGTTGGCATTGCCTGTGGCAAAAAAGTCGTTTATAAC
>CABQCM010000492.1 GCA_902462665.1 uncultured Oscillospiraceae bacterium
ATTCCAGAAATCGAGGGTCATCGTGGGAATATAGGCGGTATAGACATGCTCAGACAGCGTAAGGTATTTCTGGACCTCATAAAATTTTTGGGCATAGATATGGGCAATGGGGTTTTCCTGTCCGTCAAACACCTTGGTGCTCAGATTGGTATAGAGCTCCGGGAAAGGGGAGCCCTCGGCCGAACAGCCGACGCTGTTCCAGTATTCAACGTGGGCGGGCACCTGCATTGTTCTCATTTTGAGTCCATTGAGGTCGGCGGGAGTATGGATTTCATGCTTGGAATTGGTAATGTGACGGATTCCATTCTCCAGGAAGCCGAGCCCATGCAGGCCGGCCGCTTCCATCTTATCGAGCTGATCCTGGCCCCAGGGACCCTTCAGGGTCGCCAGAGCGGCCGCTCTGTCCGGGAATACATAAGGCAGTTCGACCAGCGCCATGCTTGGAACCTCATCGGTAAAAAATGAGGAGGGAGAAACTGCCATCGTCAGGTCACCGGTCTTGACCGACTCAATCATTTCGGTATCGTTGCCAAACTGGGACGAAGGATAAATCTCGACGGTAAAGCGTCCGGATTCTTCAACAATATCCTTGAATTTCAACAAAGCGCGGTGCAGATGGTAGGACTCGCTCGCTCCATGCGCGATCTTGATGGTGACGGGTTTAGCGGTCGAAGTCTGTTCAGACCCGGGCGCCGCTGTGCCGCCCGAGGACGAGCCGCCGCATGCCGTGAGACTCAGGCACATCAGAACAGCAAGGACCACACAAAACATTTTTTTCATTTCCTGTTCTCCTCTTCATCATATTGTATTATCTTTGCCTCTATTGGCAATTGAATTGTATCATCTTTTTAGAAGCATGTAAAGTAATTTTTTAACATTTCAGCTAATTTTATAAGTTTTTTCTTTGCATTTGTGCCAATTATCCTTTGAGATAGGTATTATATTTAATAATTTGTATTATCTTTTGTGGCATTCTCACATTCCCCGTGAAAATGACTGCCGCAACAATAAAAGCCAATAAAGCCCTGTGCTATTTCCTGCCCCACAAAGCAAGGTCCCCGGCGCAGCATTGCGTCGGGGGCCTTGCTTTGTCATATTGTTTCGCAGCCCTATACGATTTCTTCCCCCACGTTTGCCGCCTTCAGAGAAACGATGGCGTGGGCCATATGGATATACATCGCGTTGCGCGCCAGCTCGGGGTCGCGCCTCTCGAGTCCCTCCATAATCAGGGCATGATCGTTGAGGGTGCCCCGCGCGAGAATTTCGTCGGTGCCGAAACGCAGCAGCGTCTCGCTGACCGCGCGGTAGACCATCGGCACAAGATGGACCATAAATTCGTTGTGGGAAGCGATGGCGATGGCATGATGAAACCGCTGATCCTCCACCGTCCGGTCAACCCGGCGGTTGATGCAGGCGGCAACCCGCGCGCCCGCGTCGAGAATGTCTCTGATTTCTTCCTCGGTGCCGCGCTCGCAGGCCATCCGCACCGCTTCGGTTTCGAAGATGCGCCGCAGCTCGAAGAGGTCGATCAGCTTCATCCGCAGGGAGCCGATGTCCCCGAACTGCACATCCTTATAGTTTTTGACTTCGCTGTTGACGAAGGTTCCGCGCCCCCGTTCGACCGTGAGCATTCCCTGCACGGCGAGCACCC
>CABQCM010000493.1 GCA_902462665.1 uncultured Oscillospiraceae bacterium
ATTATAGTGTGGTCTTAACGGCATTCCAGTCAAACACGCGGCGACGTGGTTTGGCGGCGTATAATGGGAAACCGCTTCTATCGGCAACGGGGAGTTCGCCGCCGGGAAACCCTACTGGACCTAAGCCGCAAGGTTTATCCGGCACGTCACCACCTTTTTTTAAGACAGCAAAAGGGCTGCTTTCCCGTGAAAGCGGAAAAGCCGGCCTTTTTTATACTGAAAAACGGAGGCCTTAACCGGTTATGTCGAAACCCAAAAAAGATCCTCGAAGACGCGCCGTCTCCTGGGTGATTTTTGTTTTCTTACTCTCCTTTGTGCTGTCGCTGCTGATGAGCTGGTCGTCTTCCACAGCGCTTTCCACCGTGGGCATCACCCTGGCGACGCTGACCGTGCTGATCCTGGTTACTATCGGCATTCTATTCGATATCTTAGGTGTTGCCGTCACCAGTGCGGATAAGCCGCCGCTGGTTGCAATGACCACGCGCCGCGTGCCGGGTGCGCGCCAGGCACTTTGGATGGTGCAGAATGCCGACCGCATGGCATCCATCTGCAATGACGTGGTGGGCGATATCTGCGGCGTCGTCTCCGGCTCCGCCGGTGCGGCGCTGACCATGCGCATCGGGGAGAAAATGGGGCTTTCTTCTACATTCATCGTCGGCATATTGGTTGCGGCGTTTATCGCGGCGTTCACGGTCGGCGGCAAGGCCATCGGCAAACGACTGGCCATCAAGCGATCTAAAGATATCCTGATGCTCACAGGTCGTGCAGCCGCATTTCTCAGCGGCCTTTTCAAGCGGAAATAACAGGAGGGGCTTTGGTTGTCTATCTTGCAGGAAATACAGGCCGGAGCAGACCTGAAAAGCTATACGATTCCACAGCTGGAACAGCTTTGCACAGAAATTCGTGAGGAATTGCTGCGCGTTGTGCCGCGCAACGGCGGGCATTTATCCAGTAATTTGGGCGCGGTGGAGCTGACAGTCGCTCTTCATTATGTTTACAATCTTCCTACGGATAAATTGCTGTTCGACGTAGGACATCAGTGCTATGCTCATAAGATGCTGACCGGGCGTCTTGATCAATTTGAAACGCTGCGACGCAAAGACGGCCTTGCCGGATTCCCCAAGCCTTCGGAAAGCGCTTATGATGCCTTCGGTGCAGGCCACAGCGGCACGGCGATTTCGGCGGCGCTGGGCTATGCGCGTGCTGCGTCTATTCGGGGAGAGCGCTATGACTGTGTCGCTCTGGTCGGGGACGGTTCCTTTATGGACGGTCCCGGCATCGAGGCCTTCAACGACGCAGGGCGTTCGGAACTGCCTCTTGTCGTCGTGCTCAACGACAACAATATGTCGATTTCACGGAACGTCGGCGCACTGTCCAATTATCTCAATCAGCTGCGTTCCAATAAAGGTTATTGGCGCTTCAAGAGCCACACAGCGTCCTTTTTGAAGAAAATCCCCGGCATCGGTATGGGGCTGCACGATTTCGTCTATACCGTCAAAAATTCCATCAAGTATCTCTTTGTGCATGGGCAGTTTTTCGAGGCGTTGGGCTTTACCTACCTTGGCCCCATCGACGGACATAATCTTTCCATGCTCATTCGCACGTTGACGCGGGCGCGGAATTTAGAGCGCCCGGT
>CABQCM010000494.1 GCA_902462665.1 uncultured Oscillospiraceae bacterium
GGACATTACAATCCCTCCTGTCTTACAGTGTGCAGGGAAACCGCCGGATTCTCCCGCCATAATTAATATAGCATAGAACGACAGAAAAAACAATCATTAAAATTATTTTATCTAGTTTTTAATACTACATTTTTCGATGTAATAAAACATAACTTTCTTTGACCGGCGCGCCGACAGGGTCTTATCCGTTTCTCCGCCAGACAAAAATCGCCCCCGGCCGGAGCATTACTCCCACCGGGGACGTGAATTACAGAATTTTGTTTTCCCCCTCGCACAGGCGGGAAACGTCCCGCATCACCCCGTCGAAGGTATCGGGCGTGATGGACTGCTGGCCGTCGCACAAGGCGCATTCGGGGCAGGGATGCACTTCGATCATCAGCCCATCCGCCCCGGCGACCACGGCCGTTTTGGCCATGGAGGGAATCAGCCAGGACAGCCCGCAGGCATGGCTGGGATCCACAATGACGGGCAGGTGGGATTTCGCCTTCAAAATCGGTACAGCCGAAATGTCCAGGGTGTTGCGGGTAGCCGTCTCGAAGGTACGAATACCCCGCTCGCAGAGAATGACGTTGGGATTACCGGCTGAGACAATGTATTCCGCGCTCATCAGCCATTCCTCCAGCGTGCTCGACAGCCCCCGCTTGAGCAGCACCGGCTTGCCGCAATGACCCAGCTCGGTGAGCATCTCAAAGTTCTGCATGTTGCGCGCGCCCACCTGAATCACGTCCACATCGGGGAACAGATCGAGCTGATGCAGGCTCATCAGCTCGGTGCAGATGGGCAAGCCGGTCTGCTGCTTGGCCGTCAGCAAAAGCTGGATTCCCTGCTCCCGCAGGCCCCGGAAGGCATAGGGGGAGGTGCGGGGCTTGTATGCGCCGCCGCGCAGAATTTTGGCTCCGGCGGCCTTGACCCGCTCGGCCACCCCCACGATCTGTTCCTCGCTCTCGACCGAGCACGGCCCGGCAAAGACGGTGAAATGCTCCCCACCGACCGGCACGCCGCCGGCCATGACCACCGTGTCGTCGGTGTGGTATTTGCGGTTGACCAGCTTGTAAGGCTCGCTCACCCGCTTGACGTCCTCCACCACGTCGAGGCTTTTGAGGGCTTCGATGTCCACGCGGGAGGTATCGCCGATGAGCCCCAGCAGGGCGGTGTCGTGCCCCTGGCTGAAATGGATTTCCATCCCCTGCTCTTTGAGCCGTTGCATGAGGGCCTCGGCTTGCTGCTGGGGTGCGTTTCGTTTTAAAATAACAATCATGTCTGTTTCGCTTCCTTTCCGCGGGGAAGAAGGCTCCCGCGCCGCCTTTGATCCTATTCCAATTGGTTGCCAGCCAAACGGCCGTTTATTCCAGCGGGGTCAGGGTCATCCCTTCGCCCGGCAAAGCGGTGTACTGCCTGCCCTGCGAATCGCACAGCACCAGTCGCCCCGCCGCCATGGCGATGCCGGTGAAGCAGCCCTCTTCCTCGTCGGCGTAAAGCTCCTCCACCGCGCGGCTTTCCAGCTCCAGCCGGGCGAGGTTGCGGCTGCCTGGCAACGCGAAGTAGAGATACCGCTCGCTGAACCAAAGCGCGCTGACCATGCTGCCCCCCGCCTCAAGCAGATAAGGCTCGTCGGTTTCCTCCTGCGGATCCAGC
>CABQCM010000495.1 GCA_902462665.1 uncultured Oscillospiraceae bacterium
CGGCGATCTTGTTGGGGTTCGTCACCACAATTTCATACGCCTTTTCCTGCGGCAGATAGCTGAAATCCTCCAGCATATCGGGCGTGGTGCGGAAGTAGAGTGGGGCCTGGTTGTCCGCGTCCTTGAAGCCGTTGCCGGCCTGCAGAACAGCGCGGTAGATCCAGTCCTCCGGCTCCTGAAAGTGGGAGTCGCCCGTGGCGACAACCGGCTTATGCAGGTCCTCGCCCAGCTTTATGACGGTGCGGTTGAAGTTTTTGATGGCCTCGATCGAGTCCACCTGCCCGTTGCGCACCATGAATTCATTGTTGCCGAGCGGCTGCACCTCGAGATAATCGTAATAATCGGCAATGCGGAGCAGCTGTTCGTAGGGCTGACCGGCCACGATTGCCCTGTAAAGCTCACCTGCTTCACAGGCCGGGGAGAGCAGCAGGCCCTCGCGGTACTGGTTCAGGAGGCTGCGCGGCACGCGCGGTTTCTTAAAGAAATACTGCGTGTGGGCGGCGCTGACAATGCGGTAGAGGTTCTTTAAGCCCACCTGATTCTGCACCAATATAATAAGGTGGTAGTATTTCTTTTTCAGCACCTCTTTGTTGCCGCCGAGGCCGGTGTTGATAGACTCCACCGTATGGATGTCCTTTTCCTCGAGGTCGGTCAGCATGACCTCATAGATGCGGGCCAGCGCCATAGCGTCATCGACGGCGCGGTGATGGTTGAAGGGCGGGATCTCGAGGTGCTTGTTGATGGTGTCCAGCTTGTAGTTGCGCAGCCCCGGAAAGAGCGCCTGCCCCATCGGCAGTGTGTCGATATAGGTGTTCTCGTCCCAGCTGACGCCCGCCTTCTCCCCTGCCTTGCGGATGAACAGCATATCAAAGCTGTGGGCGTTGTGGGCCACAAGAATGTTGTCCCCGCAAAATTCTTTAAAAGCGCGGATGGCCTCCTCGGGCGTCGGGGCGTCGGCGACCATGGCATCGTTGATGCCGGTCAGGTCAACGACCTTCTGCGGGATCGGCTTGCCGGGGTTGACGAAGGTGCAGAACTTCTTTTCCTCGTTGATCTTGCCGTTTTCAACATAGACTGCGCCGATCTCGGTCAGGCGCTCGGTGTTGGAGTCGAGGCCCGTCGTCTCGGTGTCAAAGACGACGAACGAGCCGGAGAGCGGCATCTCGGCGCTGCCGTAGACTGCGGGGATCATGTCATCGACGAAGTAGGCCTCACAGCCGTAAATCAGCTTAAAGTTCGGGTCTGTTTCGTGGATGGCATCGGTGGCCAGCATCGCTTCGGGGTAGCCCTGGCAGACGCCGTGGTCGGTGATGGCAATGGCGCGGTGGCCCATGCGGTGAGCCAAACGCACGATCTTGCCGGGGTCGTTGAAGCCGTCCATCGAGCTGGACTTGGTGTGCAGGTGCAGCTCGACGCGCTTTTCGCCGTCGGGCGCGGTATCCTGGCGCTGCTCACGCTCGACCTGCAAAACGTCGTAGGGCATGATGACAAAGTCATGCTCGTACTTGTCGTACATATAGTTGCCGCGGACGATGAGGGTCGTTCCGGGCTTGAGGCCCTCCCACTTGGACATATCCGCGCCTTCTTCCCCCATGACCTTGAGGTTGACGGAGCCGGAGTAGTCGGTGATGGAG
>CABQCM010000496.1 GCA_902462665.1 uncultured Oscillospiraceae bacterium
ACATCGGCCGCTTTGGTGAAAATGCCGCCGCCCACGCGGGCGAACAGGGCCATCGAGGAAGCGCCCATGCCGAAGGTAATCATGGTAGTGGCGATTTCCTGAGGCTGGAGCTTAAAAACAAAAGTCAGCAGAAAATACCAGAACGTAATATCCAGCAGCCCCAGGCCGACCACGGTGAAGCCCATGACCGAACCGGCCGAAAAAGCAACCCGCAGCCCCTTATTAAGCCCCTGCGTGCAGGCGTTGGCCGTGCGGGCGTTGGCCGCAGTGGCAATGCGCATGCCGATAAAGCCCGACAGCCCTGAGAAAAAGCCGCCGGTTAAAAAGGCAAAGGGCATAAACCAGGTCAGGAAGCCAAAGGCCGCCATCAGGCCGAGCACAACGAACATGCAGACAAAAAAGATGGCAACGATGGAGTATTGCCGCTTCAGATACGCATTTGCTCCCGCGCGGATGGAAGCCGAAAGCTTTTGCATTAGCGGCGTTCCCTCCGAAAATTTGTGGACCCTGCGGGCCATGATGAGAGCATAGCACAGGGCAAGCAACGAGCCGAACAGGGTGAATAGCACAACGTAATCGCCGATTTCCATTCTTCCATCAACCTTTCCTCTCCCAACCCGGGATTTACTGTTCTTCTATTATAGCGACATTGGTTGTATTTATCAACAAAAATTTGGTATAAATGATTGAAAAATCATCCAGTAGGGAGAAGTATTTTCCGATTGAAGATAAATTTCTATGAAATGGTTCTTTATTGTAATTTTACACTATCAAACTACATTCCTTTTCAGCGAATTCGACGGCCATGTCGGGCTTCCATGGAACCATCCGCCAGCCGGCCAAGCAGTTCCTGCTGCGCGTCGACACGGCGGCCGACGCGAGGCATCGGCCGGTAAACTCCGTGGCAGTCCAGCCTGCGGGCTTTGACGTTGTCCCGCCAGTACAGCTCCATTTGCCAAATCAGACGCCGCTTGAGCCGCGGGTCGTCCACCGGAAAGGCCAGCTCGGCCCGTCGGTGCAGATTGCGGGGCATGAGATCGGCCGAGGAGAGATACACGCTTTGCTGCGCGAGCGCGCCGAAACAATACACGCGCGAATGCTCCAAAAAGCGCCCGACGATGCTGCGTACCTCAATGCCGCCGCTGTCGTCTCCCCTTTCCGGGCAAAGGCAGCAAATTCCACGCACCAGAAGGCGAACCGGCACACCGGCGCGCGAGGCTCGATACAGCCGCCGGATGATCCCCTTATCGCTGAGCGAATTGACCTTAAAAAAGATTCCGCAGGGCAGTCCCTGCTGCGCGCGTTCTATCTGCTCGTCGATACGCCTTTTCAAAGCGACGGATAGTCCGTCGGGGGAAGCAAGCAGGCGACGAAACCGGCCAACCGGCCCGCCCAAGGCCACCCGCCGGAACCATTCGGCCGCTTCCGCCCCCAACTCAGGGTCGGCGGTCATCAGCCAGTAATCGGTATACTGCCGAGCGGTAGCGGGGTTGATGTTGCCGGTGCCGAACAGACTAATGGTCTGGCCGCCCTGATAGACAATCTGCCCTAGCTTGGCGTGTATCTTCACGCCGTCCAGCCCATAGAGCACACGGCATCCCGCGTCAATCAGC
>CABQCM010000497.1 GCA_902462665.1 uncultured Oscillospiraceae bacterium
CGGCGGCGCGGTCGGCGCGGACGGTACCATCGAAAAAGGGATTAATCTGTCTATCGCCAAGCATCTCGAACAGACGCTACGCGCCCTTGGGTTCGAGGTGGTTATGACTCGCACCGAGGATACCCTCATTGGCAACAACAACGCCAAAACCGTGCGCGAGCAAAAATCAAGCGACATCAAACGGCGGCTGCAAATGACCGAGCAATACGATAACGCGCTGCTCATTAGTATCCATCAGAACAAGTACTCGGTGGAGAAATACTATGGCGCTCAGGTTTTTTATTCGCCCAACGGCGAGCAGAGCAAGCAGCTTGCCGAGTTGATCCAGCAGTCGGTTGTCACTCGTTTGCAGCCGGAAAACGAGCGGGTCATTAAGCCGTCCGGCAAAGAGATTTACCTGCTGTATCATGCGGGTATTCCATCGGTGATGGTCGAATGCGGCTTTTTGTCCAATCGGGCGGAGCTGCAAAAGCTCAAAACGGAGGAATACCAGCATCAGATGAGTTTTTCCATCGCCTGTGGAATTTTGGACTATTGTCAGGCGGGATGATGGCCGCAAAAGGCCGGCGAAACGGAAAGGACGAGGAAAATGGCCCCAAAATCAAAGCTGAAAACCGTTTTTGTATGCAGCGAATGCGGGTATGAAAGTCCGAAATGGTGCGGGAAATGCCCGGCTTGCGAGCAATGGAATACGATGACGGAAACGGTGTCCGCGCCGTCGGCCCCGTCGCCGGTACAGCGTGCCGCTCGTATCGCGTCGGCATGTCCGCTGGCAGAGATTGAAACGTCGGGAGAAATCCGTTATCATACCGGCCTTAAGGAGCTTGACCGGGTTCTGGGAGGCGGTGTGGTCAAAGGGGCGGTGATGCTGCTCGGCGGCGACCCGGGGATTGGAAAATCCACCCTGATGCTGCAAATCTGTGACTCGCTTAGCGACCAGGGGCTTCGCATCCTCTATGTTTCAGGAGAGGAATCTCAACGGCAGCTAAAGCTGCGGGCAGAGCGTTTGCAGGTGCGGGGAGAGCGGCTGTCTGTCCTGGCCGAGACGGATGTAGAAAGTATCATTGAATATATCCGAACCGGTCAAAACGACATTGTTATTATTGATTCCATCCAGACGATGAACCTTGCCGGTATGAATTCCTCGCCCGGCAGTGTGCCGCAGGTGCGCGAGAGTACCTCCGCGCTGCTTCGGGTGGCCAAGCAGATGGATGTTCCCCTGTTTATCGTCGGTCACGTGAATAAGGACGGCGCCATCGCAGGGCCTAAGGTGCTCGAGCATATCGTTGACGCGGTGCTAATCTTTGAGGGAGAGCGCAACCTGCCTTATCGCATTTTGCGGGCAGCCAAGAACCGCTATGGTTCGACCAACGAAATCGGCGTGTTTGAGATGTGCGACCAGGGACTGGCCGAGGTGGAAAATCCGTCTATGATGCTTTTGTCCGGCCGGCCCAAGAATGTTTCGGGCACCTGTATTGCCTGCGTGATGGAAGGAAGCCGTCCCATTCTGGCTGAGGTGCAGGGGCTGGTTACCCCAACCTCGTTCGGCAATCCCCGGCGTATGGCGACCGGGTTTGACTACAACCGCCTGCATTTGATTTTAGCTGTGC
>CABQCM010000498.1 GCA_902462665.1 uncultured Oscillospiraceae bacterium
GACGCAAAGGGATTGCTTTTGACCTCCACGGTGCTAAAGAGGGATTGATCCTCTGCCTCGTAACGGACTCCCTCCGGCTCGGGTTCGGGTTCGGTAGAAGCCCTTGAGACGGCAAGATAATCCAAATCCGGAGCCTTGATGCCTTCCTTGCCTGAAAATACAATCTGATTATCTCCCTGCTGCAAGGGAAGGTTGACGCAAAGGAAGGAAATTGACGACCAGCTGCCCGAAGTGGGGAAGCACAGCTCCAATGGCGCTTCATCGTTGACCTGCACCAGACAGGAACGGCTGGTTTCACCGTTGACGAACCCGATGTTGACCGGGTAAATTCCATCCTGCGCGGCAGAAACACGCAGGGTCACTTGGCCTGTCTTGGAGCCGCCCAATCCGGTGACCACCTTGCCGCCCGATGCGCTGGACATAGTTTTCACCGACGCGCCGCCCGACAGTACGTTCTCGCCGCTTTCAAACTCATAAGTGATGTAACCGTCCAGCCCCGGGATCGACGGGCTATCGGGCTGCGGCTCTTCATCGGGCACGCTGGCCGTTACCGCATTGAGCCGGCCATTATCGTAAAGCTTGACATAGATAACATGCTTTTCTTCGGAATAGGCCCATACGCCGCCCGGCGCCGCGGCAAAATCCGAATCACTGACTTCGGAAAGCATAGAACCGTTGTTTTTCACCTCATTGGGTTTGCCCCGGTAATGAAGCTGTAAAACGATACTGCGGGAAACGGGATGGTAGGTTTTTTTCGCATCCGCTGGAGCCTGCCTGGGCTGGACATTATTCTCAAGCACGCCTGCGGAACGCCTTAGCGTAAACTCCGTGGTGCAGTAAGCCCCCTGCTCGTAGTCGTAGGAAATACCGTCGTCCTCATACAGAGTAAATGACGTCTCCTCACTCGACGGATACAGGTCAATGTAAAGGTTGGGATCGCTTAAATCCTGCGTATTCTTGCCCTTGCCCGCCATGGGAACCACCGAACCTACCCGCACAAACAAGGGAAGCACCGAACAGTGGGAGGTATACTGGATGGTCTGCCCGCCCTCATAGACATAACCGTTGTTGTAATCCATCCACTGGCAGCCGGCCGGTAGATACACCGCGCGTGCGGCGTAAAGGGAATTCGACGATACGGGGGCGGCCAAAAATGCCGAACCCAGCATATATTGATTGTCAATGCCGATGGTGTTGGGGTCATCGGGGAATTCCATCATCAAGGGGCGCACGACCGTCACACCGGTATTGTGCTGTTCCCAAAACAGCGAATACATATAGGGAATCAAAGCATAGTGAAGCCCGACGTATTTCACGGCGTTGTCAATGACCGGCTGGGAACGCCCAAGCACGGTATTGCCGTCGGCCCATTCGTTGAACATCGCGAAGGGAGTCAGCAGCATCATCTGCATACGACGCTGGTAATCGACGTTGTTTCCTGTGCTGACGCTGCGAATTTCCGGGGTAAAATAGGTGCCCGAATAAGACTGGGCGAGCACGGCGCGCAAGAATTGATCAAAACCATAGTAATCGGTGTAGGCTGTGGTGGCGTAACGCTGCATGCCGGTGTAATTTCCCCGGCTGAAAATATA
>CABQCM010000499.1 GCA_902462665.1 uncultured Oscillospiraceae bacterium
CGCAGAAGATATGCCCCACTCCCTGCGGGTTGACCATATCCGCGTAGAGGTCGTTGAGATGGGGGCCGAATTCGCCGCCGCTGAGGACGCCGCAGAAGATATCCACAAAGATGGCGAGGCCGCTGCCCTTGGGACCGCCGATCGGCACCAGCGTTCCCTTTCGCCCCACCGCAGGGTCGGTCGTGGGCTTTCCGTCAGGACCAAGCGCCCACCCCTCGGGGATGCTTTTGCCGAGCTTCTGCGCCAAAATCAGCTTGCCCATCGCGACAACGCTCGGAGCCATATCAAGAACCACCGGCAGTCCTTCGGAGGGGACGGCAATCGAAATCGGATTGGTACCCATGTATGCGTCACTGCTGCCCCACGGCGCAATTTTAGCGGTTACATTGGTCATTGCAATTCCGATCATCCCGGCGGAAGCGGCCATCTTGGTGTAATAGGCCGCCGTACCGAAATGGTTGGAGGATTTCACCGTCGCCCAGCAGGAACCCGCCTGCGCCGCCTTTTCGATACATTTTTTCATTGCGAAGGTCGCGCCGACCGCGCCCATGCAATTTCCCGCGTCCACCGCCAGCGCGGCGGGAGATTCGCTGAGAACCCGCACCCGGTTTTCCTTTTCTACCACGCCGGCGTCGAGACGCTGCAGATAGATCGAAAGCCGGCTTACCCCGTGGGATTCCACGCCTGAGAGATCGGCATCGACCAGACAGTCCGCGACGGTTGCCGCGTCGGTGGGTGAAATTCCCGCGCGGGTCAGCACCTGTGTGCAGTAAGAACGCAATTGTTCTCCGGTAAAGCACCTCATGGATTTCCCTCCTTCTCCACTTGCATATTGATTCTGATTGACTTACAATGGAAGCATAATGTTTTTCTTATGAAATTTTATTTTCTTCTTTGACATTTTTATCATATCATGCCACCTGTTTTGACGCCATCGTGAATATTGATATAATATCATAAGCAATCAGCTATGGGAGGACGCAAATGGTTCCAAAGAATCCTGAGTATTTTTTGACAATCGCCGCCGAACGTTCCGTCTCGAAAGCCGCCGAGCGCCTTTATCTTTCACAGCCCTATCTCAGCCAGTACCTCGCGCGGCTGGAAAAAGAACTCGGGGCAAGGCTTTTTGACCGCTCGCACACACCGCTGCTGCTTACGCCGGCGGGTGAGCTTTACCGCAGTTATCTGGAAAGTGTTTCGCTGCTCGGCAGGCGGCTCGATTCCCAGCTCAGTGAGCTTCAGGAGCATAAGGGAAATACCCTGCACATCGGCGTGGCAATCTGGCGCGGCTCGGTGCTGCTGCCGGATATCCTGCCGCGGTACACCGCCGATCATCCCGAGGTGCGCATTGTGCTGCATGAGCACCCCTCCAATGAACTGCTTGAGCTGATCCAAAACGATGCCATCGACTTTGCGGTGCTTCACACGCCCGACGATACCCGCGAGATCACCTATGAGACCATCTTCCATGAACGGCTGCTCCTGGCCGCACACCGCGGCAACCCGGTGGCCGCTCAATTCGAAACCAGCGTTGAGGACCCCCGGCCGGTGGATATCCGGCTTTTCGAGCGGGAACGCTTCATTCTTTT
>CABQCM010000500.1 GCA_902462665.1 uncultured Oscillospiraceae bacterium
CCATCAGATGGAGGGACTGGTAGTGGACAAGGGCGTTACCATGTGTGATCTCAAAGGATGCCTCGAGCAGTTCGCCAGAGAAATCTATGGGCCGGAGACCAAGGTCAAGTTCCGTCCCTCCTTCTTCCCCTTCACCGAGCCGAGCGTTGAGGTTGACGTCAGCTGCTCGGAATGCGGCGGTACGGGCTGCCGGGTGTGCAAGGGTTCGGGCTGGATTGAAATTCTGGGCGCCGGCATGGTGCATCCCAACGTGCTGGCAGGCTGCGGTATCGACCCAGAGGTCTATTCTGGTTTTGCGTTCGGCATCGGCGTGGATCGCCTGGCCATTACTCGGCACAAGATCAGCGACATCCGCCTGCTTTTTGAAAACGATCTGCGTTTCCTCCAGCAGTTTTAAGCGCCGCGCGCCGCAGCTTCGGGTATTGTAAAACCGAACGGCGCGAAATCAATGGAAAGGAATGGGATTCACCATGAAAATATCACTGAGTTGGCTTCAATATTATGTGGACATCAACGTCTCGGTCGAGCAACTGTGCGAGCGCATGGTCATGGCCGGTTTTGAAGTGGAGAGCATTGAGGATCTCTCCCAGAGTATGGACAAGGTCGTGGTTGGCAAAATCACCCGTCTGGAAAAGCATCCCGACGCCGACCGGCTGCAAATCTGTCAGATCGACATTGGTCAAGAGCTGCCGGTTCAAATCGTCACTGGCGCGGACAACGTATTCGAGGGGGCTTTGGTGCCGGCCGCGTTACACGGCTCCCGCCTGCCCAACGGTATGCAGATTAAGAAGGGCAAGCTGCGCGGCGTGGAATCCAACGGTATGCTCTGCTCCGGCGAGGAGCTTTGCCTCAAGGAAGAGGATTATCCCGGCGCCGGTGTGCACGGCATCCTGATTTTGCAGGAAGAAGCGCCGGTGGGCACCGATATGCGCAAAATACTGCATCTGGACGATGTGGTCATTGATTTTAAAATCACGGCCAACCGGCCCGACTGCCAAAGCGTGCTGGGCGTTGCGCGCGAGGTCAGCGTCGTACTCGGCGTACCCTTCCATCCCCCGGTGCCCGAATATAAGACGGCGGGCGGCGACATCCGCGAGTTGATCTCAGTTCAGGTGGAGGACAGCGAGCTATGCCCCCGCTATATGGGGCGCGCGGTAAACAATCTGCGCATCGCCCCCTCCCCCGATTGGATGAAACGCTGTCTGAAGGCGGCGGGCATGCGGCCGATTAACAACATTGTGGATATCACCAACTTTGTCATGCTCGAAACCGGCCAGCCCATGCACGCTTTCGACCGCCGGGATATTCGCGGCAATCAAATCATTGTACGCCGGGCGACCAACGGAGAGCCGATTACCACCCTCGACGGCCGGCAGCATACCTTAAACGATTCCATGCTGGTAATCGCCGACGGAGAAGCCCCCTCCTGCCTGGCGGGCATCATGGGCGGCCTTGACAGCGAAATCAAGGACGACACCACCACGTTGTTCCTCGAAAGCGCCAAATTCCGCCGCGACAGCGTACGCCGTACCGCACGCAAGCTCGGCATGCACACCGAGTCGAGCGCACGGTATGAAAAAGG
>CABQCM010000501.1 GCA_902462665.1 uncultured Oscillospiraceae bacterium
TATCCTACAGTCTGCATGATTAAGGAATCCGTGCGTCTAACCTTATATCGGCCGCGCGGATTTCTCTTGGCGAAATCGTGATTGCCGGTATTATCGACGCCCCCTCATGAAACATCATCATTGAGCATCATCACGCTGCTCTACTTGATGCTTTTGTCGAATAAATCTGCATGCCGTCGCCAGTTATGCTGAACATTATTGGCGTTCAGCATAGACACCGTTCTCATCGCGAAACGTCGGCTTGACTGAACGTACACTATTGCAGATATTCTCCAACCTTGTCCACAAAGTGGCTGACATTAGCTGAATAGTTTGGATAGGCAATGCTTAACTGTTCATGATTTTGGGCGTAAACCAACACAACATTGTTGTATTCGAATTCGGTTCCCTTATTGGTCGCTGCCTCAATTCGGTCTTCAAGATCGCCGTATTTTTGCAATGCTTCAGAAAGCTGATCTTGGCGGAAAGACTCGATATCAAGGAGTTGATCTTCGCGAGAAAGTTTGAGGAGAAACAGCGTTGCCGCTTTATCCGTTGGAGGATTCAAAGGGAAGATGCTGTCTGTGGACGCTGCCAAATCATCCAATAAGCATGATGAGCATTCAAGCGTCTGAAGCTCTTTTACCAATTCCTTTTGGCTGCGTTCAAAGCCGGGAACCTGCGGGGCTCCCTCTTCGAGAGCGAATAGGCTGGAAACAATTTGAAAGAATTGAATCCTTTCCTGGTCTTCAGGCCCTACGGCCTGTCTACGAACTTCGGGGCTTTTGTATTCGGTGCCATAGATTTCTCCAGCGGCCTCAACAGCTGTTGCCCAGTAATGTTGAAGCTGTGTTCGAATCTGCCTTTCTTGAGAGGGATTTGAGATTTCAGAATTTCAGCCGCTTGACGGACCTGATTATTGGTCTCTAAAATCAGACGGCATCCTCCGATATCATCCAATTCGCCTAATTTCAGGTGGGTTTGGGCGCGTTGCAGTTTACGAATGATGGAAGCAATTCGTTTGAGACGATAAGTGCAGACGGATTCGGCAAAATAATTTGAGCACTTTAAGACCTCTGAAAAACACTCTTGAGTGGCTTCGATATGCTGATCACGCCAAGCTTGTGCTGTATCGATAGCGAGCTGGTATTCTTCCGGCGAAACTGATTGTGCTCCTGCACGTAATATTTTCCCAGCATTGTTCGCTCTGTTCCGACTGATAGTGCCGAGGCTGATGGTAGTAAGGGGCGCGTCCATGGCCATCCACTATACTAGACTGATTTCAGATTTCATATATATGAGGGGAGGATTGACATGGCAACTGTGGTGGATGTCGCGGCGTACATTCTTAAACGCTGTGGAGCAATGACCACTATGAAATTACAAAAGCTCGCGTTCTATTCGCAGGCGGAATCTTTGGCTCGTCGTGGACATCCTCTTTTTGACGAAGATTTCCAAGCATGGCGTGGCGGCCCTGTATGTCGTGAACTGTATGCGCAGCACAGGGGAAAATTCCTTATCCGTGAAGGCGAGCTTCCTGTGAACGACTGTGGAAAGACGCTTTCTGAAGAAGAAAAGCAAACCATAGATGCAGTGT
>CABQCM010000502.1 GCA_902462665.1 uncultured Oscillospiraceae bacterium
AACGCCTCTTCAATGGTCATTTCCAGCACATCGTAGATGCTTTTTCCCTTATATTTGATATCCAGAGTTTCACGGTTATACCGCCGCCCTTTGCACACCTCGCAGGGAACGTAAATGTCGGGAAGAAAGTGCATTTCAATTTTAAGGATGCCGTCCCCTTCGCACGCCTCGCAGCGCCCTCCCTTGACATTAAAGGAAAAACGCCCTGGGCCGTAGCCCTTCATCTTGGCCTCTTTGGTGTTGGCGTATAAATCACGGATATCGTTAAACACCCCGATATACGTCGCCGGATTGGATCGGGGGGTGCGCCCGATGGGGGCCTGATTGATGTCAATGACCTTATCTAAATTTTCCAGTCCCAGAATCTCCTTATGCTTTCCGGCGCGACGACGTGCGCCGTTGAGAACGCTGGCGAGATGCTGATACAAAATCTGATTGACCAGTGAGGATTTGCCCGAACCGGACACCCCAGTCACGCAGATAAATTCCCCTAGAGGAATGGAAACATCCACGTTCTTGAGATTATTTTCCGCCGCCCCTTTGATCGTGAGAAACTTTCCATTTCCCTTGCGGCGTGTCGAAGGCACTTCGATCTGCCGTTTTCCCGAAAGGTATTGCCCGGTAAGGGATTCCTCGCAGGCCATGACCTGATCCACCGAACCCTGGCAAATGATCTGGCCGCCATGGATGCCTGCCCCCGGGCCCACATCCACAATATAGTCGGCGGCAAGCATGGTGTCCTCATCGTGCTCTACCACCACCAAAGTATTACCCAAATCACGCAGTTTTTGCAGGGTTGCGAGCAGCTTATCGTTATCCCGCTGGTGCAGACCGATACTCGGCTCGTCGAGAATATAAAGCACCCCCATCAGAGAAGAACCTATCTGGGTCGCCAGCCGGATGCGCTGGCTCTCCCCTCCCGACAGCGTTCCGGACGAACGCGACAGCGTCAGATAATTCAGCCCTACGCTTTGCAAAAAGCCCAGGCGCTCAGTAATCTCCCGCAGCACCAGGCGGGCGATCATTTGTTCCCGCTCGGTCAGCTTCAGGCCACGGACAAACTCCAACGCATCGCCAATGGACTTGCGGCAAAACGTATCAATATTGATTCCACCAACCGTCACCGCCAAGCTCTTTTCATTGAGCCGCGCGCCATGACAGTCCGGGCAGGGCTGCGCGCACATCAGCGCCTCGATTTCCGCTTTCGCTGCGTCGCTCCCTGATTCCTTATATCGGCGCTCAAGATTGTTGATGACCCCCTCAAAGGGTGCTTCAAAAATGGATTCCTTGCCCATAAAGCTGCGGCGGAAGGGATACTTTTTCCCTTTCGTACCATACAGCACCGCTTCCCTGGCCTCTTTAGACAAAGAAGAAAACGGCGCATTTATGTCAAAACCGTATGCCTCGGCCAGCCCGTCGTAGTACATGCGGGCAATGCTTCCCTTATCCGCTGAGTGCCAACCCGAGCCTTGAACGGCCCCTTCGGCCAAAGACAACTTCGGATTGGGCACCACCAGTTCCGGGTCGATCTTTAAAAACATCCCAAGGCCGTCGCAGGTCTTGCACGCGCCGAAG
>CABQCM010000503.1 GCA_902462665.1 uncultured Oscillospiraceae bacterium
GGGTGCAGCTTGACCGCAGCCAGGCCGCCGAGCTGGTGGGACTTTTCGGCCAGCTCGAGCAGGCAAAGGAAAACGAGGGCTTCGGCAGCGATATGAAAGCGACGATCGCCCTTCTCAGCCTGCTTCTTCAGGTTTTTTCCTACTTTCAGACGGTGGACCGCAGCACTGTCAGCTATAATCCCGACTTTGCGAGGATTACCCCTATCCTCGAGTATATCGGGGAAAATATTGCCGAGCCGCTGACCCTCGACAGCATCTCCACCCGATTTTTCATGAACAAATACCACCTCTGCCACTCCTTCAAAGCAGTCACCGGCTTTTCCGTCATGGAATATGTGATTCACTGCCGGGTGCTGCGGGCGCGCGAGCTGCTGCGCACCGGCATGCGGGTGCAGGAGGTCAGCGAGGCGGTGGGGTTCCGCAATAATGAACATTTTATCCGCACCTTCGGCGCACTGACCGGCACCTCCCCCAAGCGGTACGCCAAGGAATACCTCGCCGGCGACCGCATCTGAAGACTCGCTGATTCCAAAAGGCCCGGCAATAAGCCGGGTTTTTTAATGGAATAATTTAACAAAAATTAGCCTCATTTTTTATCGCAAATGCGCGAAATTGCTAAGGCTCCGTTATGGTTATTTACAAAACGTTAAAATTTCAATATAATATTTATATTTCCATGATACATGGAAAAACAGAGGAAAGGATTTTGGGTGAATCGTATGAAAAAGAACAAGCTCGGACTCCCAGCACAAATCGTCATCTCTCTGATTCTTGGTATCGTTGTCGGCCTCGTCTGCTACTTCGTTGAGGGAGGCCCCGCCTTTACAACCAACTATCTCAAGCCGTTCGGCACGATCTTTGTCAACCTTCTGAAATTTATCGTCGTCCCCGTCGTGCTCTTCTCGATGATCGACGGCATCATTTCGATGGACGACATGAAGAAGGTCGGCTCAGTCGGTTGGAAAACCGTCGCCTATTTCATGATTACCACCGCAATTGCCTGCGTCATCGGCCTGGTGTTCGCCAACATATTCAGGGCCGCCAACCTCTTCCCGACCCTGCATCTGCAGGAGGGCGCCGTCTGGGACAAGGCAACCTCCGCCAATTTCATGGATACGCTGGTCAATATCTTCCCGAGCAACATGTGGGAGGCTTTCCGGACCTCCAACATGCTTCAGGTCATCGTCATCGCCCTGTTCTTCGGCGGAGCGATTCTGTCGGCCGGGAAGAAGGGCGCGCTCTGCCGCGACATCGTTGTTTCGTTCAATGAGGTCATCAACCGCCTGATGGCGTTTATCATCAGCCTCTCCCCCATCGGCGTCTTCACCATGATGGCGTGGGTCGTCGCCACCCAGGGCGCCGAAATTCTCGGCTCCCTCGCGCTCGTCATTCTCTGCGCCTATCTGGGATATATCGTCCACGCGGTCGTTGTCTACTCCGCGTCGGTCGCCGTCTTTGCCAAAATGAGCCCGCTGGCCTTCTTCAAGGGCGCCGCGGCCGCGATGATCTTTGCTTTTACCTCCACCTCCTCGACTGCGTCCCTGCCGGTTTCCAAGGAGTGCGCGGAGGAC
>CABQCM010000504.1 GCA_902462665.1 uncultured Oscillospiraceae bacterium
GGCGTATTCCGCACTCCATTTTGATTGAAATGCTGTCGGATGAGGGCATCGGCACCATGTTCCTGTAAAGCGGATGGCCGGGCCATGCCGGTGAATACAGCGGCGATATAGAAAGGATCTGATTGGAATGAATACTACCCACGAGCAGGTCAAAGCGTGGGATCAACAATATCATGTCCCTACCTACGGCCGGTTTGACGCCGTGCTCGTTTCAGGCAAGGGCGCTGTGGCGGTCGATGCCAACGGCAAGGAATACATTGATTTCGGCGCGGGCATTGGGGTCAACGCCCTGGGCTACTGCGACGAGGGATGGGCGCGCGCAGTCAGCGAGCAGGCCGGTAGGCTTCAGCACTGCTCTAACCTTTATTATAACGACGCCCAGGCAACTCTGGTGCGCGATTTGTGCGAGGCGACTGGCTTTTCCCGGGCATTTCTGTGCAACTCAGGCGCGGAAGCAAACGAATGCGCCGTGAAGATTGCCCGCAAATACAGCTTTGATCGCTATGGCGCTGGCCGCGACCGCATTGTAACGCTGAAAAATTCCTTTCACGGGCGCACGGTGACCACCCTGGCGGCGACCGGTCAGGATTCATTTCACCAATATTTTTATCCCTTTACCGAGGGCTTTGTTTACGCCGAGGCAGGCAATTTGCAGGATGTGGCCGATAAGGCGGGGGACACTGCCTGCGCAGTGCTGCTCGAGCCCATTCAGGGGGAGGGCGGGGTTGTTCCGCTGGATTCGGAGTTTGTGCGCGCAGTAGCCGAGCTATGCCGCCAAAAGGATATGCTGTTACTTTTCGACGAGGTGCAGACCGGCGTTGGACGAACTGGAACGCTGTATGCCTGGGAGCAGTTCGGCGTTCGACCCGATGTGGTCACCTCAGCCAAAGGGTTGGCCGGCGGCCTGCCCTTCGGAGCATGTCTATGTGCGCCGAAGGCGGCGCCAGTGCTCGGCGCGGGGATGCACGGTTCGACCTTCGGTGGGAATCCCATCGCCTCGGCGGCGGCGAGCTATGTCCTGTCCCGGGTCAATACGCCGGCGTTTTTGGAGGATGTCCGGCGCAAGGGCGAATGGCTGCGCGGCGAGCTGGCCGCGATGCCGGGCGTGCGGTCGGTGCGCGGGCTGGGGTTGATGCTCGGGCTCGAGCTGGACGGGGCAAGCGCCAGAGAGGTCGCTGCCCAATGCATTGAGCAGGGGTTGTTGATTCTCACCGCCAAGGAGCTGTTGCGTCTGCTCCCGCCGCTGAATATTACCATGGACGAATTGCGGCGTGGAACGGCTGTTTTACGTAAGGTGTTGTCGGAGTGCGCCGGCTCATAATTTTTGGATTCGATGATATCATGGTAGAAAGGAACGATATATAACGATGAAGCATTTACTGAAATTGCTCGACCTGACCGGAGATGAGATTCTGGAAATCCTCAACCTGGCCGACCAGCTCAAATATGAGCGCAGAAATGGGATTGCGCATCCTCACTTGGCGGGAAAGACGCTGGGGATGATCTTTCAAAAATCCTCTACCCGTACCCGCGTGTCCTTTGAGACGGGAATGTACCAGCTCGGCGGCAC
>CABQCM010000505.1 GCA_902462665.1 uncultured Oscillospiraceae bacterium
TTGAAGCCGTAACGGGAATGCCTCCGTTCATGGTAAGCGTATTTCCCTGTGTGACGGCAAAGCTGTCCGGCAAACCGTTGGAAACCACCGTTGCAAAAATGAGCAGGCAAAGGCAGACCGCGGACAATCCCGCGGTGAAGCATCGTATTGATTTTTTTATCATTTCGACTTTTCATTCTCCTTTCCGGTCTGCTCTATTACTATGGCATGGATTCTCTCGATTAATAAGGAAATACTATGTGACAGCGGAGTTTTTTCGGCATCGGCTCTGCCAAATGCAGCGATAGCGGGCAAAGGCAACTTTTTGTTGATTTATCTCCTCATTTTTCTGCGCAAGCCTTGGAATTTCAATTTTTAAGTCCAAATAAATTTTAAAATTACACAGATCAAGGATATTGTACCCAAAATACCGTTGCAAAAAACAGTGGCGGAGGTGCTCCGCCACTGTTTTTTCAATATCGACGAAATATAATTTTTATCATTATTTTTTCGCTGCGGGAAAATCCTCCGGCTGGATAAGCCGCACCGAGCACTGCAAAATCAGCAGAGCGTCGGAAGCATCCACAGTTTCGTTGCCGTCCACGTTGGCGGCCAAGAACTGGGTCTCATTCAGTGTAATCAGCTGTACCGAATGCTGCAGGGCCATCAAAGCGTCGGCAGCGTCAATGCTGTCGTCGTTGTTGACGTTGCCCAGGGAATACTCCGGCTCGGCGATGATTTCGGCAATTTTATTCTTTGCCGCCGTGAGGTCGGCGCTGTTGGTAACCTCGCTGAGAGCTTCCTGGCCGTAAGCGTCGGCCAGCTCTTTGAGCGCGGCGTCGGCAGCATCCACCAGCGCCTGCTTGGCGTCGACGTTTTCGGAATTAATCTCATCCGCTCCGCCAATGGCGGCGATGGCGTCAATCGCCTTTTGGATGGCAGCCTCTTTGGCCTTATTTTTGGCGGCCTGCTCGGCCTCGTCATAGGCGGCGCGATACTCGGTCAAGGCCTGTGCGTTGGTAATGAATCGGTCGGCAGCCTCCTGACCGTTGGCCTTAACGTAATCGGCATACAGCTTTTCCGCTTCTTCGAGCTGCTCTTTCTTTTGCGTATAATTGGTATCGTTGAGCTCTGCTTTATCGCCAAGGCCGGCAATCGCATCCATCACTGCGGCAATTGCGGTACGCCCCTTTTCCAAAGAAGCCAGCTTATCGGCCAACTCGTCGCCCACCCAGGCCTTGTTGAGGTCGCTCAGGGCGTCGTATGCAGCGCGCGCATTCGCAATGCCTTGCGCATTGGCAAGATCCAGACTGGATATGGCGTCAATGACCGCCTTTGCTTCGGCCGGAACCGGTGTGTCGGCGTCAATCACCTGATACAGCGCAACCTGAGACAGACCGTAATCGTTGGAATCGTACAACTGAATTTTAAAGGTAATATTGTGCCCATCGCTCGACTCGGGCACCGTAAAGGGAACGCGGATGATGCAGTATCCGCCGCCGGCCCCGCCGGCACTCTTCACCATATTCTGCGTCACATTGCATTCGGCCAGCTTGGTTTCGCCGTCCCATATCGAATAAAGGCAT
>CABQCM010000506.1 GCA_902462665.1 uncultured Oscillospiraceae bacterium
GGGATACCGACCTGCCGGTGCGCCCGCGCTGGGAGGACGGGCAAAGCGCCCATACGGTGAAAAAATTCGGCGTCGTCAACCGGTACGATTTATCCGCTGAGTTTCCCATTCTCACCCTGCGGCGCACCTATTTGAGGAGCGCGGTAGACGAGCTGCTTTGGATCTGGCAGAAAAAGTCCAATAACATTCGCGATTTGGGCAGCCACGTCTGGGATCAGTGGGCGGACGAAACCGGCTCGATCGGCAAGGCGTATGGTTATCAGCTCGGGGTACGGCATTCCTATCCCGAGGGGGAATTCGACCAGGTTGATCGGATTTTATACGATCTCAAGCACAATCCATCCTCCCGCCGCATTCTGTCCAACCTATATAATCATGCGGATTTAAGCGAGATGCACCTTTACCCCTGCGCCTACAGCATGACCTTTAACGTCAGCGGGAACCGGCTCAACGCGATTCTCAACCAGCGTTCGCAGGACATGCTTACGGCCAACAACTGGAACGTCTGCCAATACGCCGTGCTGGTTCACATGTTCGCTCAGGTCAGCGGTCTCAAGCCGGGCGAGTTCGTGCATGTGATTGCCGACGCGCACATCTACGATCGTCATGTGCCGGTCATCGAAGAGCTGATTTCCAGGAAACCATTTGACGCGCCCGCTTTTCGTCTGGACCCGGCGGTAGACGACTTTTACGCATTCACCAAACAGAGCGTCTCGCTCGAGGGATATCGCTATCACGAGCTGGAATGTCCCATCCCCGTGGCGGTATGAACCGTCTCCATACGTCATATTCTGTGGTATGAAATTTCAGGCGATACCATCCGGGCGAAATCGGTCCCGTCTGCATTGCCATTTTCCAAGAAAGCACGGCAATGGCCACTCAGATACCCCGCCCGTATTTTCAGCATCAGGAGGTAAGGGGCAATGAAGCTAATCGTCTCGGTCGATCAACGCTGGGGCATCGGCAGACAAAACAATCTGCTGTTTTCCATCCGGGAAGACATGCGCTTTTTCAAAGCCACCACGATGGGCGGCACGGTGATTATGGGGCGCAAAACCTTACAATCCCTTCCTGGCGGGCGGCCTCTGCCGGGGCGGGAAAATTTTGTGCTTTCTCTCGATCCAGCCTTTGAGACCGAGGGGGTTCGCGTGTTTTCCTCTGGTGAAGCTTTGCTGGCCTCCCTTCGCGGCGCCGACACCAGCCGAGTTTTCGTCATCGGCGGCGCGGCCATCTATCATTTGCTGATGGACTACTGCGATACCGCTTACGTCACCAAGGTGGAGGCTGACGGCCGCGCTGAGGTCTTTCTGCACAGCCTTGACGCGCAACAGAACTGGGAGCTTTGTTCCTGTTCGGCACAGCATCGTCAGGGGGAGCTTACTTACCGCTTCTGCACCTACCATAACCGAGCGGTACGTTCTATTTAAAAGCTTTTCCTTGCGTTTTTCTGACTATACCACGCCAACGCCATCCAACCCGTTTGCCCATTTTCAGTAACAGGAAGGGGGAACGCCCGTGAAGGAAACCTCTTTGCGCCAGCGTCGGATTGCGCCGTTGCTGG
>CABQCM010000507.1 GCA_902462665.1 uncultured Oscillospiraceae bacterium
CAATGAGGATGCTGGCGATTTGATTACGGATGAAGGGCCGGACAGCGGTCCAGTTGATGAAAGCACTTCATCCAGCACAGATTTCTCCAGCACGAGCAGTTCGGAAGTTCACACGCCGTCGAATTTGGAAGCGGCATCTTCCAGCAGTGTCAGTTCCGACAACACAGTGTCTTCTAGCAGCGAGGCGATGCGCCCCAACTCTTCCAGCCCTCTCAGCCCGGCCATGACCCCAGAAAGCGAATCCGTTTCCATTGAAACAAATGAGGAAGTTAAAAAGGCTCCTGCAGAAATACCGGTGGAAATCGTCCGTATGAATGGCGCTTCCCTGTTTTCTACCTCCGCTGCCAGCGCCGGGACGCTTTCCTGGACCAAGCATCCGGAATATCAATACGATGCAAACCTGGGGATGGGATCCGTCAATATGCAGGTGTGGCCAACTGCTACAATCAATGGTCAAATCGCATATTGTGTCCAGCCCGAAAACCTCAACACACATGGGAGTAAGCCCTACGACCCGATCCAGTACGATCAGCTTTCCAGTACGCAGCGGTATGCAATCGGCTACGCCATGCTGTATGGAGCCCAGGACGCCGGCAACATCCCTTTCCATATTGCGACGCAGACCATCATTTGGGAAATCGTCCACGGATATATGGATTTGGAGTCCTTTATCGCGACCAATAAAACGGCCTATAATGCGGTAATCGGGTATAACCCTGCCGCAGCTCCCTACTATGAACAAATTCTTGTACAGATGCGCAGCCACAAGGAAGTGCCGTCTTTTACGCATTTCTTCAGTGCGCTGGCGCCAACTCATAAGGTTCTCGGCGTTCCCGGAGAATACAAGCTCGATTTGGAGAATACCAATCCCAACTGTGATTTGAAAGATTTCAATTTTCAGAACAAAAATGGTGTCACATTTACAAAAGATAAGCAGACGCTTCATATCACTTCAGCGAGTCCCATTTCCGCGACCACGCTTTTTTCGGCTTATAAGGGGTCTATCGGCGAAACCAACAGCCTAATTTTTTGGAGTTCAACAGATGGTGTTGATCAGATTCGCGCCACCGCGGATGTGCTGGATCCGGTTCCCGCCTATTTTCGTTTGAGCACGGAAGATGTTGGCGAATACAGCATTGAAATCAGCAAATATGAAACCGGCACAGATCTGCCTCTGCCCGGAGCCGAGTTTGAAGTAAGGCACTCAGAGAAAGGCGTTGCTGGAACCTACACCACGGATGGTTCGGGAAAAATCAAAGCGACTGTCCCCTGGCAGGGAACGTACATCATCACCGAGCTTACCCCTCCGGCCAATCATCTTTTGGACGATGAGCCGAAGAAGGAAGTGGTGGTTTCCACCGATAATAAAACACCCGGCGTATCCTTCCACAACGATAAATTTGCAGGTTTGAAAATCATCAAAATCGACGCTACGACAAAGGCAGTCATTCCGGGGGTCACATTCAATATCGCCAAAAAAGGCGGCGGCCAGGCGCAGCAGATGACGACCGGTGCCGACGGCGTTGCCGCCCATGATCAGTTCAAAGCAGCCCGGGCGCA
>CABQCM010000508.1 GCA_902462665.1 uncultured Oscillospiraceae bacterium
GGACGGTCTGGTAGCACATTACACTCAAGTGGCTGACCGGGTCAGTCTGCCCATCATCCTGTACAATGTTCCTTCCCGAACCGGCACCAACATTCAGCCCGCTACCTATGCCAGGCTGGCCAGTCACCAAAACATTGCCGCAATCAAAGAGGCAAACGGCGATCTTTCGGCCGCGCTCAAAACCATGTCTCTGTGCGGCGACCAGATCACCTTGTATTCCGGCAACGATGATCAGACCATCCCCTTCTTCTCCATTGGCGGGCAGGGCGTGATCTCGGTCTTTTCCAACTTGGCTCCCGATCTCATGAGCCAAATGTGTTCCAAATATTTATCGGGCGACCACGACGGGGCTCTTGCGATGCAAAAACAGTATCTAGCATTGATGGATGCGATGTTCTGCGACGTCAATCCCATTCCGGTCAAGGCCGCGATGAACCTTGCCGGGATGCAGGCCGGTCCCTGCCGCTTGCCACTGGTGGAGCTAAGCGATGATAAAAAGGCCACTCTATCCCGTCTTATGAGCGAGGCAGGGCTGTTATAATTTTTCTGGTAATTCATCGAGGGAAAAGCCTGCGTTCTGCCAGACAGAACGCAAGCTTTTTCGGTTGTGCGTCATTCAAAAGATACGGATATCTTCTTTTATTCCGATGGCTTTGATGAAACGAAAGGACGAAAATAGCATGATACAATTGGTTCTAGTAGGCTGTGCCGGCCGTATGGGCCGCGTCATTGCCGAGTGTGTCGCCGCCCGCGACGACTGCCGTATCGCCGCCGGGGTCGATCGTGTTTCCCGCGGCGACGAGGGATTTCCCGTATACGCCTCTTGTGAAGAGATTACCGAACAGGCCGACGCGGTCATTGACTTTTCTCATCCCTCCGCGCTGCGTGGTACGCTGGATTTTGCGTGCGCACGGACAATCCCGGTGGTCATGGCTACCACCGGTCTGGACGAAGAACACAAAGCCCTGCTCCAGCAAGCGGCCCAGACCATTCCGGTGTTCACCAGCGCCAATATGTCGGTAGGCATCAATCTGATTTCCGATTTGTGTGCAAAAGCGGCGCAAATTCTGGAGGATGGATACGATATTGAGATTGTGGAAGCACATCACAATCAGAAGCTGGACGCTCCCAGTGGCACAGCCCTCATGCTGGCCGACGCTATTGTCGGCGCCTGCAAGGAACCCAAAACGCTGGAGTACGACCGGCATTCCAAACGCCAAAAGCGAACCCGAGAAGAAATCGGTATGCACGCCATCCGCGGCGGTACCATTACCGGCGAGCATTCGGTCATCTTCGCCGGCCGGGACGAAATCATCACGATTTCCCACTCAGCGCGTTCCCGTGAGGTTTTTGCGGTCGGCGCTCTGCGTGCAGCTTTGTTTTTGGTAGGCAAAAAACCGGGGAATTACTGTATGAGCGACTTGATTCATGCGTAACATGCTATTATTGCCAGACGCCACGTTGGCTCGACATTTGCAATCCCCTTTGTGATATACTGCAAAAAAGCGGCTCATTCTCGGTGAAATGAGCCGCTTTTTTATAAATTATTTTT
>CABQCM010000509.1 GCA_902462665.1 uncultured Oscillospiraceae bacterium
GCAGGTAGAGGCCAGTCCAGCGTCCACAAAACAGCCTGCCAGGCCAAGCGAGAGCGCCATTGTCGAGCAGGCGCCGTAAACGCCAACGAAGGGGATGTTCATATCCCGAATTCCGTAGGTAGAGCTGATGCATTGATTGAGCAAATCTCCCGCAAAGATATAATCCACGTCGGTATAGGATACCCCTGCTTTGTCCATCGCGGTCTGCATGGCCTCTTTGAGCAGTTCACTCTCTGCTTTCTCCCACGTTTCCAGGCCAAGGGTGGTGTCGTCGTAAATTTTATCGAAATGCTTGGCCAGAGGGCCCGCGCCCTCTTTTTTGCCCACCACGGCTCCATAGCCGGTGATGACCGGCTGCGTGTCCAGCCGAAGTGTATATCTTCCCACGCGCTGCGGCATAGCGCCATTCCTCCTTTTTAAAACAGTCTTAAAATCCAGATAATCAGTCCAAAGATGACCGACGCAACCGAGCCGTACACCAATACCGGCCCTGCAATAATAAACATTTTAACACCCAGGCCAGTCACATAGCCTTCGCTTTTGAATTCCATGGCTGCTGAGACGATGGAGTTGGCAAACCCAGTGATGGGAACCAGGGTGCCAGCTCCCGCATATTTGGCAATGTTGTCGTAGCAGCGGAAGGCGGTGCACAGCGCCGAAAGCAGCACAAGAGAGACGGTCGAAGCCAGACGGGCAAGCTCCTCGTTGAGTCCGGCCATGCCGTATAGTTCGGCCATAAGCTGTCCGAGCGTGCAGATCGCTCCGCCGACCAGAAAGGCCGCGACACAGTGAGCGAAAGCTTTTGAAGGCGGCGCAGCTTTTTTGGACATCGCGTCGTATTCCTGATTGGTAGTTTTCATATTGATTCTTCATCCTTCCTGCGGCAGCGGTAAGGGAGGGGGAGAACGTTCCGCCGTCAAAGGCATACTTTTCGGCCGCCGCCATATTTGTGATAATACCATAGATTGACAGGAGAAAATTCGGTTTACTGGTGTAAAAGGGATGCTGACAGCGTTGCCGGGCAGCTCTTTTGCCTTGTAAAAAGTCGTTTGGGGTGTCAAAATCTTCGATGATAGGCGTGTTTCCTCTTGTCAAGCGATGGTATGGCTGTTATCAAGAGCTATTGTTGCCCACGAGGATACGAATATACAATCCATCCCACGCATATTCGCCTGCAACGATGCCAAACTAACATCAATTCAGAAAAAAGGGTGATCGGTTTGGCGCTCATCGAGCTGTGCAACATTGAAAAAATTTATCGGGCGGGCGAAATTGAGGTGCGGGCGCTCGACAAAATATCACTTCAGGTAGAGCGGGGAGAATTCGTCGCGATCATCGGTCAATCGGGCTCGGGAAAATCGACCCTGATGAACATACTCGGCTGTCTCGACGTTCCCGATGGAGGGGATTATCGCTTGGACGGGGAGGATGTCTTTCGTCTGCCGGACCGCGCACTGTCTGGCATTCGCAACCGAAAAATCGGCTTTGTCTTTCAAGGATTCAATCTGATTTCTACGCTCGATGCGCGCGAGAACGTGGAGCTACCGCTGA
>CABQCM010000510.1 GCA_902462665.1 uncultured Oscillospiraceae bacterium
TGCGCCCCTCGAATTTTAAGCCATGGATTCCCTGCCGCACCGGCTCAAGGTAATAAAACGGAGCGATACACTGTGCAAATTCAAAACGATGATTTTCACCGCACAGCTCCGCGGCCCGTCCACATGCGCTGCATAAACGTCCCTCGATGCGCGACAGCTTGTCCGCACATGCTTCGCACAAGCGTTCGTTGTGGGCCACAACGTGATTGCAGCAGGCGCAGCGCGGCGGATACAATAACCGCAGCATGTGACTGGCTGCCGCGTGCAATTTGGAATTCATCGGCCGTCTCCTTTCGCATTCTGTAGAGCTCGTCCTTTCGACTCATTGCATGCGTAAAAGCCATGAGGGAGCTGTTGGCTTGCCAGAGCATTTCATCCTGGTAAGCGAGTTCCGTTGAGCAAAATACATTTTTTATAATTTATTTTCTGTATTTGTAAACTGTTTTCCAGGTAATTTCATTATAACACGCCCGCAGAAAAAAGGGTATCCGTTGAATCGAATTACTTATTAAAAACAGCAAAGAAGATGCCTTCTCTCGCATTTCACTAGATTGGGACTTTTTTTTTATGCCCGCATGTGGTATGATATTTGGGATTGATTTTGCGGAAAGCAGGGCATTCGAATCAACGGCCTTTTTAATGATTTGACGATGCTCTCTTACCGCGTGGGACAGAATACAAAAAAAGGATGATGGACATGTTCAAACGATTCTCTTTTGCCCTTAGCTGCCTATGCCTCCTGCTGCTGGCGCTGGGCGCTTTGTCGGGATGCGGCGGCGCAAAAGATGGCAAAGAGGGCTTTGCTTCTCCAACTGCTGCGGTCGAAGCTCTTTTTCGCACCCAACAGGGAGACGACGCCGAGGCTTATCTCGCCTGTTACCCGCCGCAGGTGCGCGACTATATCCTCGAGCAGGCCGGTGGAAAAAAAGAATTTCAAAAGGGGTTTGAGCAAACCTCCATGGAGCCCACCATCGTCAACGTCTTCTATATTGATCAGGATACCGACGAAATGAACGAGATGAGAAGCAAGGCACAGCAAGCCTATGCCGATAAGGGCATCGACGTCCAGCTTGAGAAATATGTAGCCGCTTACTGTACCTTAATTGTCAACGGCGACGAGTCGCAGGCACAGGATCGTTCCATTCCGTGCGGGTTGATTGGCGGCCAGTGGTACGTGCTGTATTGATTCTAAAATATGGGCGCGCCGCCAGACTGGCGACGCGCCTTTCTACGGGGATATGAATGCGCACGGTAAGCGAGTTATCTTGCCGGTTACATGACCGCGGCCAGCAGCAAACTTTCCTCCAAACGCTCATAAATGGAATCCAACTGCTCGCAGGGAAGCGGATTGGTTCCCCGTCCGACCTCGAACGTGAAACCGGGACGGCCCATTTCCTGAATAAACCAATCCTTGAATCCCCCGTGCGAGGCCAAACCAATGGGAGCTTCCTGGGCGTAACCGCTGGAAGCCGAAAAAATCTCGGCCATTTTTTTGCTGCGCCGGGGAGTACGCGAGCCATACCGCCAATAG
>CABQCM010000511.1 GCA_902462665.1 uncultured Oscillospiraceae bacterium
AAACCATGTGCGCTCCCGCCCAAAATCGAGGAATGATTTTGACCGACGGCAGCGGGCGGCTGCATCGTTTTGAGCAGGAAGGCCGAAATGTGTGGCGAAGCGCCTTCGATCATTGGCTAGCGCAAAAAGCAGCGCAGTGCGGCGCGCACATCCGGGACGGCACGACGGTACTTTCGTGTGAAGACACGGGCGATATGGTGAGCGTAACCCTGCGCGAAAAAGAAGTCTACACCGAACAAGCCCACTATGTTCTCGACTGCGAAGGTGTGGCCGGAGCCATCAAGAAAACCCTCTTTTCGGCTGCGCCGCAATACATCACGACCTTCCAGACCTTCCATCGGGCCAGCGTCGATTTAGACCCCCATTATTTTCATGCCTATTTGCAGCCGGAATATTCCGAATATGACGCATGGTGCAATAAAAAGGATGACTTTTGGGTGTTGGGGGTGGCGGTAAAGGAGAGGAAAAACACCGAGTTGTATTATCGCCGGTTCCTTTCCTACCTACAAGAGCACCACGGTCTGCACATTGACCAGCCAGCAAGGACGGACGCATGGCTTATGCCGCGAATTCGCCCTGGCTGCCCCATTGATTACGGCGTCGGGCGTATCCTATTCGCCGGTGAAATTGCCGGTTTCCTCAACCCCATGGGTGAAGGCATCTCCGCGGCGATGGAAAGCGGTTATCACGCCGCCTGCGCGGTAGCCGGCGCTTTTGACCATCCCCGGCAGGTCTTGGCCGCATATCGGCAAAACACCAAAGCCCTACACTGGTATATGCAGCGGCAGTGGAATTTTACGGCGAGTCTAGCGAGTACCTTCGAGGAAATGAAGCTGTAACACGTTCAAAAACAAATGGTTTCCAAGCTATGATTGCATTTTTGATACAAAATATTAAGAAAGAAGGAGTCAACGCAATGAGAGAACAACTGAAAGCGATCCGCGAAAAAGCGGCTTCGGCGCTGGAAAATGCGCAGGCCCGGCAGGATCTGGAGGAACTTCGGGTTCGATTTCTGGGCAAAAAGGGCGAACTGACCGCCATTCTCAAGCAAATGGGCGGATTATCCGCCGAGGAACGCCCGGTCATCGGACAGCTTGCCAACGAGGTGCGCGCCGCCATCGAGGAGCGCATTGCTTCCCGCGCCAGCGCGCTGGAGGAAGCCGAGACGGCCCGCCGCCTCAAGGCCGAATCGCTTGACGTCACCATCCCCGGCAAGCCCGTTCGCCGCGGGGGGCTTCATCCGCTCAACCAGACCATGAACGACATGATTGACATTTTCCAGTCCATGGGCTTTGACGTAGTGGACGGCCCCGAGGTAGAAACCGAATACTACAACTTCGAGGCCCTCAACGTACCGGCCGACCATCCCGCCCGCGACATGCAGGATACCTTCTATATCGGGGAAGGGCTGGTGCTGCGTTCCCAGACCTCAGCCGCACAGATTCGCACGATGGAAAGCCGTAAGCCGCCTATTCGTATCGTCTGTCCCGGTCGGGTATTCCGCGCCGACGAGGTAGACGC